>JBEPXG010000266.1:0-1524 GCA_041642015.1 Halanaerobiales bacterium | reverse complement strand
TCTCCATTTAGTTGAATACATTCATTTTTTATTAAAAACTTAGCATGACCACCAGTTGAAGCAATGTTCGCAAATTTTAGTAATTGATCAAGCTTAATAAACTCCGTTGATATTTTGATATTTTTCATATTTTTTCTCCTTTAATTTAAAAATCCTCTTTAAAAGAGGATTAGTTTACTCTGATAATCTAACTGGTAAAACCATATATTTATATTGGTCATCACCTAAGCCTTTAATAATAGCTGGACTCATATTATTATTAAAATTAATCTTTATTTTTTCACTATCGATTACTTTTAATACATCTAGAATATAAGTTGGATTAAATCCTATCTTTAACTCATCGCCATCGTATTTAATTTTTAATTCTTCTTCCATTTTTCCCGTTTCAGAGTTTGATTTTATTGTTAAATGTCTTTGATCAATTTCAAACTTGATAGATGATTTATTACTTTTTATTGATAATAGTAAAGCCCTTTCAATCGCATGTTTAAATTCATCTTTATCAATAATCATCTCTGATTTAAAACTTGTGGGGATAATTTGTTCATAATTAATGAAGTCACCTTCTAATAAACGAGATATAATTTTTACATTATCAACATTAAATAGTATATGTTTATCTGTAAAAGAAATTTCTAATTCAGAATCATCATTTAAAATCTTATTTAATTCATTAAGTGTTTTTCCTGGAATAACTGCTGTATTTTCAACTAACTTTTCAATAGCTGCTTGTTTATAGGCTAATCTATAACCGTCTAATGCAACAAGTGTTAGATTATTATTTTTAATTTTAAATAAAACACCAGTCAATATTGGTCGTGCTTCATCAGTTGAAACAGCAAATAGAGTTTGTTTTATCATATTTTTTAATAACTTAGGGTTAAATGTATAAGTATTTTGTTTTTCTATTGTTGGTATTTCAGGATACTCATCAGCTGGTGTACCAACTAAATCAAATTTAATTTCATCACAAACAATATTTACCATATGATCAGTGTAATGAATATCTATTGTTGCATTAGGTAATTTATTTATAATTGTAGTAAATAAACTACCATCAACTACCACTGCACCTTCTTCAAAAATGTTTGCTTCTATAACTGTCTCAATACCTAGATTTAAGTCATTACCAATAATGTTCAATTGACTCCCTTGAGCTTCTATTAAAACACCTGATAGTATAGGTAAAGTTGTCTTATTAGAAATAGCCTTTGTAGATATATTTAACGCATCTATTAATGTTGTTTTGTTTATTTTAAAATGCATGTGGAAAACCTCCTTTAATCCAAAAGATATTGGAATATATAATCGAATAAATAAATATACTAAAAATAGTAATAGTAGTAGGGCTTGTGGATATGTTGATAACAGAACTTGTTGTTGATAATTCAATAGCTAAGACATGTTATTAACATGTGTATAAAAATTTAACTTATTAAGAGTTATACACAGATTTTTTTTAAAAGTTATAAACAATTGTGATATTTTATTAAGGGGTTTTGGGGTTTTGGGGTTTTGGGG
>JBEPXG010000265.1:0-1578 GCA_041642015.1 Halanaerobiales bacterium | reverse complement strand
GTAGGAGATACTAAAACACCTTCAATTATGATGTTTTTTTCTGTAGTATTAAATATAATCTTAGACCCATTATTAATTTTTGGGATATCAATATTTCCTGAAATGGGAGTTGGTGGTGCTGCCTTAGCAACAATAATCTCAAGAGCGATAGTAGCAATGTATGCATTATATTTAATTGAAAAAGGAATTGATGACGTACATTTAAAACTTTCCTATTTGAAATGGGATTTAACAATAATTAAAAAAATTATTTCCATTGGAGTTCCATCTTCTGTTGAACAGTCTATGATATCAGTAGGACAATTACTTATGACTAGTTTAGTAGCTAACTTTGGGACCATGACTTTAGCAGCTTATGGAATAGTTAATAGAATTATCAGTTTACCAACAATACTTGCTTTTGGTATTGCAGCAGCAGCAACTACTATGGTTGGACAAAATATTGGTGCTGATAAAAAAAGGAGAGCTGAAAGAACGGCTGTAGTAAGTATTTCAATTATATTTGTAACAATGTCATTATTAGGTATTATACTTTATATAGAACCTGAATTTGTAATAAAAATCTTTAATGATGCACCTGAAGTGATAAATTTTGGGACAAAATACTTAAGAATTGTTGCATTAACATTTGGCTTTTTAGGAGCAATGCATGTAGGTAACGGTGTATTTAAAGGAGCCGGTAAAACAGTTCCTCCAATGATTATTTCTTCTTCTTCACTTTGGTTATTTAGATTAGGAATGGCATATTTGTTTATTAATATATTTGCTATGTCTCAAGATGCATTATGGTGGGCAGTAGCTATTTCACATCTAGGAGGATCTGCTTTGGGAATGATTTGGCTGAAGTTATCAAATTGGAGTACTTCTGTTATTGAATGATTAATAATTATGAGTATATGATTGTAAAATAGAAAAAAATTATTGTAATTATTAAAAAATTTAGATTTATCATTGACATTATTTAATATCTTAGTTATAATATTAAATGTGAAAATAATATTTTAAGTGAGTGATGTGCAATGTTAAGGAGAGTTCTTTAATCTCATCAAATTGAAGATGGTAAGTTTTAATCCCGGGGGATTACTATGCCCTATTGATTTTGCTAGGATTAAAACAAATGATTAATGAACTCTGTGTGTATCATTTTGTGTATTTTTTTAAAATTTAATAAAAGAGTTTTCAAACCACAGGTTTATTATATCTGTGGTTTTTGTTATTTTTGAAAGGAGAAATTTAACAATGTTTAAAAAAATAGGAATTAATAAATTTGAAAATATAAATGAATTAGATTCATTAGGTAGAGTAGTAGGACAGTATAGAGATCTATATAAAATCTATACTAATGATGGTGAAATTATTGCAACATTGTCAGGAAGTAACTATCATAAGTCAAATAAATCTGATTTTCCTGTAGTGGGAGATTGGGTAAAATATGAAAGATATAATAAAGATAGTAATGCAATCATAAATAAAGTATATGATCGTAAAACTATTCTTTCTAGAAAGCAAGCTGGAAAAAAGGAAGAAGAACAAATAATAGCGGCAAATATAGATATAATATTTATCGTTACTTCTTTA
>JBEPXG010000264.1:0-1664 GCA_041642015.1 Halanaerobiales bacterium | reverse complement strand
TAACAGTCCTTGTATTGATATATTTAAAATTGGTATATTTATTGGTAATAATGGTCTAAATAACATTTTTACTGCAATATAGTTTGTAAAATAGCCAATGATTGCACCAATTATTGGTATTAAAAAATAGTAATAATTCATTTTTTTACTCCTTTAAAATAAAAAATTCCCGATAACCGGGATCAATTGCTTTATTATGGTGTGGGTAAGTGGATTCGAACCACTGGCCTCTACGATGTCAACGTAGCACTCTGACCAACTGAGCTATACCCACTTAAAGATGGTGCCGGGGATCGGGCTCGAACCGATACGGGAAAAAATTCCCACCGGATTTTAAGTCCGATGCGTCTGCCAATTCCGCCACCCCGGCAACATAAGTTATATTTAGTTACAACACTAAATATTATAGCATCAGGGTTATGTACTGTCAAGTAGTTAAACTTGAATTTATTGATAAATTAGTCATTTTTCATTACTTCTAATATGTTTTTTTGAACATGAAATTTTTGAACTATCTTCCACTGATCCTGTACAAGAGGAGTTAAGATAGGTAGCTTTTCTAATGAAGCTAGTTTAAGATAAGTCATTGATTTGGATTTTTTAAATTTATTTAAATAATGTTTTCCAATAAAACTATTTAGATATAAAGATAAGTACTGTGGAATAACTTGATCATTATTAACTCTAATTCTAGCTATATCATTATAGTAGTACATATCTTTCATATCTTGAGTTATTACAACAGCTGGTCCTATTTTACCTTTTATTCTTATTAATATATCATTTGTTTTTAAAACTCTTTTATTAAATTCACTTTCAATTTCTATTTTCTTTTTATCTTCACTTATATCCATAACTTTAAGATGTTTACCTTTTAATAAAAAGGTTTGATCTATCTTATCTAAATCTCTGTATTGAAGACCTGATAATATTTCTTCTGAGAGATCTGATAAATAAGTAATATTTTTTTTTATCTAGTCTATTAAAATTAGCTATTATCAACTCATTTAGGTCATCTTGAGTTGATTTTAAATCATTTAATATAGCCTTGTCTATTTTAAAATATCTTTCAAATATACTGTCAATTTTATCTATTAATATATCTTCTCTTATTACCATCAGATCTTCACCTCTTTAAGAATTATATCATTTATTACTCTAAAAATAAATTAAATTTAGAATTTACTTGTCAAAGATGATATTCTATGTTATTATACTTGTGAAAGAAATAACAAACTATTAAAACTTAATTTAAGGAGATGATATATATGAATTCATTTATGATCCCACCAGAAGTACATTTCAATGAAGATTCTCTTGATTACTTGAAAAATCTTGATGGTAAAAAAGCAGTCTTAGTTACTGGTGGTAGTTCAATGGAACGTTTTGGCTTTTTGGATAAAACACAAGAATTTTTATCTGAAGCTGGTATTGAAAGTATTATTATAGATGGTGTAGAACCAAATCCATCAGTTAAAACTGTTATTAAAGGAAAAGAAAAAATGCTTGAATATCAACCTGACTGGGTTGTAGCTATAGGTGGAGGTTCAGCACTTGATGCAGCTAAGATAATGTGGACATTTTATGAACACCCTGATTTAGAGTTTGAAGATATTATTGAAGTAGGTTCAATTCCTACATTAAGAAACAAAGCTAAATTTATT
>JBEPXG010000263.1:0-1710 GCA_041642015.1 Halanaerobiales bacterium | reverse complement strand
AACAACCGGGTCTTTTTTATCGATTGAATCATAGAAGTAATTAACTACTTCCTCAGGTGTAGTCTCTTGTGTTACTACAGGTGGATTACCTCCCAATAGACCTAACCCCACAAACATTGCTATTACAGTTATTACTAAAAGTGTTTTACCCCAATGATGTCTAAAGAAAAATATGATATTTTGTTTTCTTTTGTTTTTCTTTAACTTACTTTTACTTAAGTTTTTATTCTCATTTAATTCATTTTTACTTGCTTTAATCTTATTATTATTTATAATTTCATCTAATCTATAAATTACATCTTTTAAATCTTTGTTTTTAAAGCTATTATTTAACATACCCATTATTAGATCATTTAAACTTTTTGAAATTTCAGGATTTAAAAATCTTGGTTGATCAAAAGAATTGGTCATTTTTTTATCAAACATTTCTGTTTTATTATCACCCTGAAAAGGAAGTATCTTTGTTGTTAAGTAATATAGTATTACTCCAAAATTATATATTCGATCAACAGGTTCATATTTGCCAGTATTAATAACATCTGGTGATCTGTATATTTCATCATGTTCATTTTCCAGTTGACTGTATCGATAGGATTCAATAATTTTATTGATAAAAGGATTAACTATTTTTACTTCATTATTATTATCAATTCTAAAATAATTTAGCTTTAATTCAAAATTATATTCTTCCTTTTTATCATATTTATTCCAAATCTCTAAAGCATCTTTTACCCACTTTACAACCTTATTTAATTCATATTCTTCATTTTTTATTTTTTCTAATATAGTAGGGCTATATTCTTTTTTATCAGTTATAGTATAGTATTCTTCATTAATTTTTTTAACATCTAAGATGTTTATAAAGTTATTGTTATCAATATTGTTTTTCTCTATAGATCTTTTTACTTCTTTAACTGTAGATAACATAACCCTAGATCTTGGTTTCTTATTTTGAAATATTTTTTCAGCAATCAATTTTTTATTATTATAATTAGTTTTGATATAATTTTCATCCATAAGATTATATTAGCTCCTTTTTATATAATATATTCATCTTTTTTCTCTGGACGTAAATTATATTCTTCTTTCATCTCTTCATAACCTTCTCTTCCAAATACTCCATAAGTATAATTTTTACCAAGTTCTACTCCTGGTTGATTATATGCATTTATATTGAAAAGTTCTCCTACAAAAGCTGTCTGAAGTTCAAGAAGGTAAAATAATTGACCAACTGTAAATTCATTTACTTTTGGCATTATTATTGTATTATTTAATCTTTCTCTTTTAGTTAAGGCAAGTTCGGTTGCTTTTTTTTCAGTATTTATTAGATCAGTTAAACTTTTTTCTCTTAAATATGATACTCCTTTAATATCTTCATAGATATCAGGAATTTTAAGATCAGTATCAAATTCTAAGACTTCAATAAAGTTAACTACTTTATCAAAAGGTCCTTCCATATATAGTTGTGCTTGTGAATGTTGATCAGTTGCACCTAAAGCCTTAATCGGTGTTGGACCTACATTAACTACTTCTCCATCTCTATTTTTTTCTTTTCCAAGTGATTCTGCCCATAGTTGTCGATACCAATCAGCCATATCTTTTAATGCATTTGAATAAGGCATCATTACAGACATTACTTTACCCTTTTTATATGCTAAATACTGTAATATACCATTTAAATATGCAGGATTTTCCCATATATTGGATGAT
>JBEPXG010000262.1:0-1711 GCA_041642015.1 Halanaerobiales bacterium | reverse complement strand
ATATTTATTGTACCAATTACTGATGAATTTGTAACTCAGAATATGGGAGGAGTAAGTGGAATATGCCCATTTTACAAAAATACATTTACAATATATATAAATCCTAAAATAAAAAACTTTCAAAAAGATTTAGAAAAAACATTTACTCATGAATACAATCACGCTTATTTATATGAAATTAAAAAATGGAAAACTCTTCTTGATAGTTTCATAGCCGAAGGACTTGCAGAAGTTTTCACTGAGGAAATTCTAAAAGATAAACCAAATCCTTGGACAAAAGCAATAAATAAAAAAACAATAAAAAAATACTGGAAAACTCTTAAAACCCAGCTTGAAAGTATAGAAGAAGATACTTATTATATAGTTTTTCACGCAAAAAATAATCTTTACAAAAGATGGACTGGCTACACAATAGGATATCAAATAGTTAAAATGTTTAGAAACAAATATCCTTACTTAACTTGGAAAGAAATAATGCACAAATCAAGTAAAGATATTTTAATACTAAGTGAATTTGAAAAAAAATACACCTAAAAACCCAATCCCATTAAATCAAAAAAGAAACAAAAAAAATTAAAAAAATCTTCATACTATCAACCAAAAAATTAAACTTTAAATAAATTTAGTTCTTCAAATAATCACACTTTAACTTTGATAAAATCAAAGTATTTCTCAAATCATTAAAATAACTACTAAATGAATCCTCCCTAAATTTTCCCTCAAAAACATAACCACACTTTTGAGCAACTCCAAAAGACGCCTCATTTCTCTCATCACATTTAATTTGAATTCTATTAAAATTCAACTTATTAAAAAATTCTTCTTCAATAATTTGCAAAGCCTCACTCACATAACCTTTTCGAGTATGTTCTTTACTAATCCAATATCCAACTTCACAAGAACGATGAGTCTTACTAATATCAAAAACACCAATATTTCCAATATACTCATCTTTAACATAAATACCATACTCAACTTTCTTCCCTTCTTTTAAATCCTCTTCCTTATCAAAAAGATACTTCATAGAATCTTCAACCCTCATCGTTTTAGATGTCCAAATAAACCATGGCTCTAAATGTTCTCTATTCTCATCAATTACTTTAAACATCCTTTGAGCCATTTCAATTGTAGGTTTAGTAATTCTCAAATTAAGCCTTTTTGACTCTAACTCTTCTTTAAACTTAATATCCATACATACAAATTAAGTTTTTTCTTTATAAAATTTCGTCTTTTCTTTAATAATAAATAATAGAATAATAATAAATAATAGAATAAGACAATTTCATTAAGCGACTATTCAAAATGAAACAATTTTGAAGCAATTCATCTTTCCAATTCTCAAAATAAAACAAAAAAACAAAAAAATTTATATATTTACAATTTTAAATTCATGTAATGGATAATAAATTATTAATAATTTCTAAAGCCCTAAGTAATCAAACACGATTAGACATAATAAAATTTCTCCTAAAAAGTGAAAAATGTGTCTGCGAAATTATACCTCATGCAAAAAAAGCACAACCAACAGTATCTCTCCAATTAAAAAAATTAGAAGACTTAGGATTAATCAAATCAAGAAAACAAGGAAAAAAAGTATTTTATTCCATAAAAGAAGATAAATTAAAAGATATTTTCAAATTATTTTAGTGTGACCCTATACTGTTTCAAATAACCATAAAACAAATATTTATATATTTAAATACTTAAATAT
>JBEPXG010000261.1:0-1758 GCA_041642015.1 Halanaerobiales bacterium | reverse complement strand
ATTTTTAGTAGATGCGGGACTCAGTGGTAAAAAAATAGTAAATAGATTAAAGAAAATAGATGTTCACCCAGATGAAATAGATGGCATATTTATAACACATGAGCACAAAGATCATATAAAAGGTGTGGGTATATTATCAAGAAGATTAGATGTTCCAATCTATGCTAATGATGAAACTTGGGCATCTTGTAATGAGGAGTTAGGGAAGTTAAAAGAAAAAAATATAAAGGTTTTTGATAAGGAATTTAGCTTTGGTGATTTTGATATTAGACCAATTAGAATATCTCATGATGCAAGTGCACCAGTTGCTTATGTTGTTAATAGAAACAACAAAAAGATTATATTAGCTACAGATATGGGATATATAAATGATGAACTTATGGAAGAACTAAAAAATGTTGATTTTTTACTCTTAGAATCAAACCATGATATTGATATGTTAATGTCAGGTAGTTATCCAAGATTTTTAAAAAATAGAATAAGAGGGAACCAAGGACATCTATCCAATGATGCAGCAGCTGAGATTCTTCCTAAGATAATCAATGGAAAATGTCCAAATATATTGTTAGGTCATTTAAGTCAGGAAAATAATAATCCTAAGGTAGCATATATGACGGTTGAGAATATATTAAAACAAGAAGGACTAATTGTTGATCAAGATTTAAAGTTAGATTTAACTTATCAAAACAAACCAACTAGGGTTTATGAAATCAAATAGATTTAGGTGGGATAAAGATGGATATAATTTTAATTGCAGTAGGTAAAATGAAAGAGGCATACCTTATTGATGGTTTAAATGATTATATAGATAGAATAAAACATTATGCAAATGTAGAATTAATAGAAGTTGATTCTGAAAAAACAAAGCATAAGATTAATGATTCACAGATTGAAAGAATTAAAAATGAAGAAGGTAAAAGAATACTTGAAAAAATACCAGAAGGTAAAAACTATATAATTAGTTTAGACCGTAAAGGTAAACCTGTAACTTCTGAAGGCTTGGCAAAATCAATTAATAACTTACAGGTTAGAGGAGAAAGCAGAATAACTTTTGTTATTGGTGGTTCTCATGGATTAAGTGAAGAGATATTAGAGAAATCAGACTATAAAATGTCATTATCATATTTAACTTTCACACATCAAATGAGTAGATTAATTTTATTAGAACAAATATATAGAGCTTTTAAAATACTAAATAATGAACCATATCATAAATAATAAACAAAAATAATGAAGTGAGTTGATAAAATGGATAGGCCAAACTGGGATCAGTATTTTATGGAAATGGCTGAATTAGCTGCTAAACGTTCTACGTGTCTTAGAAGAAAAGTAGGAGCAGTTTTAGTAAAAGATAAAAGAGTTTTAGCAACAGGATATAATGGTGCTCCAAAAGGTCTTAAGCACTGTGATGAAACTGGCTGCCTTCGTAAACAAAAGAACGTGCCAAGTGGTCAAAGACATGAAATATGTAGAGGAGTTCATGCAGAGCAAAACTTAATAGCACAATCTGCTTTACATGGTGTTAAAACTGAAGATGCAGTTGTCTATTGCACTAATCAGCCTTGTGTAATATGTACTAAATTATTAATAAATGCTGGTATCAAGAAAATATATTATAAAAATCCATATAATGATAAATTTACAAAAAGTATTTTAGAACAATCGGATCTAGAATGGGAACTAATTAAATAGCAATATTGATAAATAATTAACAGAAATATATTCAAATAATCACTATGATTAATAGTGGATAGAATA
>JBEPXG010000260.1:0-1754 GCA_041642015.1 Halanaerobiales bacterium | reverse complement strand
AGTGGTTTTAAGATTTGAAAGAGATTCTAGACACTTGATAATATTTAGTTCTTCATTATAAGCAATTAGTACGATGCTTATAATAGGAGCATCATGCTGCAAGTTCTTTAATCTGTTTCTAATAATTTCAAGGTCTTTTTTAGATAAATCATCAAGTTTCCTTCTTTCAATAAGATTACTATTGATCCAACTTGGCCTTTTTGTAATATACATATATTAAATATAAATTAAAGAATATATTGGTAAAGATAATTAATTTATTTTGAATGAGTTAATTTTATGCATATTAAATAGGTGATTGATGTACTTTGCATTCATTGCTTGTTTATTAGAGTTAGACATAATTTAAAAATTATTTATCTTTGATTTAAATAAAACACTTTTTATTAATGATTTTACGATATTTTAATGAGAATAATAATTTCGGTGATCAATTAAATCCTTTTATATTCTATAAATTAACTAAAGATTTTTTTGATAATAATGAAAATATAGAGTTTTTTGGAATTGGCTCAATAATAGGGTTGAATTTATCAGAGAATAATGGTAGTAAGAAAATTATTTTTAGTAGTGGGTTTGCCTATAGTAAAAAGAATAAGTTAATAGATAATACATATGATGTTGCTTGTTTGAGAGGGTTTTTAAGCGCTAAAAAATTAGGATTACCAGATAAACTAGCTATTGCTGATGGGGCATTATTATTAAAGCAAATTCCATTAGCTAAAGTAAATAAAGAGTATCCAGTAAGTTTTATGCCTCATTGGACAAGTGAAAGAAAATATGATTGGAAAAAGATTTGTGACCTGATTGGTATACATTATATAAGCCCAATTACTAATGATATAGAATTTACTATCAATGAAATAAGGAAGTCAGGAAAAATAATTGCTGAAGCTATGCATGCAGCAATCGTGGCTGATGCTTATGGAGTACCCTGGATCCCATTAAAAATATATGAAGGTATTAATAGCTTTAAATGGAATGATTGGCTTTCGGTTTTTAATAAAAATTATTTACCCTATGAAATCCCCTCATTGTTTGAAAATAATACTTATGTACAGTCTGTATTTACAAGTAAACTTAGGAAAGCAGGCCATTTTAATATTAAATTACTTATAAATATATGGGATAAAATTATACAAAAGCCTGTTCTTGAAAAGATAGTATGTAATAAACTAAATAATATAAAAAAGGTCGAAGGAGCTTTATGTGGTTCTAATTTGGTTCAGGATAAGTCAAATTTATTGTTTGATAAACTAAATAAAACTATCAGTAAATATAAATAAATCATTTTTCCAGGTCCATATTTCTTATATTAATAATAATTGCAAAACTAGCATAGAAAATAATACCGATTGGTAATTGATCGATTGATACTTGAGTAAACCTCCCAACAGTTAAAGCGAAAAATCCACATAGATAAGCATCATTTAATGAGATTAACCTTTTATTCTTTAGCAGAAAATGATTCTTTATTGCATTAGTCATAATAACAATAAATAATACAATCTCAATAATTAAACCAATCCATCCTGTCTCTAAAGTTGTTTTGAGATAACCACTATCAGGAGGGAATCCTGCTAAAGGGTGACCTGGCGAAAATTCTACACCTAAATCTCCCGTGGTATTTATTCCCCCTCCAAAGGGATGGGTATAAATGTATGGTTGCGCATGATGGTATGGCGGCGTTGGATTTGATCGAGCGTGAAAAACCGGATTTGGTATTGTTGGATTTGATGGTACCGCGTATTGCT
>JBEPXG010000259.1:0-1911 GCA_041642015.1 Halanaerobiales bacterium | reverse complement strand
ATATCACTTTCGTCACTTACATCACAATATTCAAACTTTAAGTAACTATTATTATTTTCATCTAAATTTTTTCCCTTCTCTTTGTCAATATCACAGATAATTGTTGTAAAATTGTCATCCGCTAATTGATCTGCAATAGCTCGACCAATTCCTTTTACACCACCTGTTACAATTGCTACTTTTTCTGTCATTTTATAACCTCCTATTTTAAAAGTTAAAATCCAAATATTATGTTAGGTACAAATGTAATTAACTGTGGAAATAATACTAATAATGCAATAACAGCAAACAATGCTAATAGAAATGGAACACATTCTTTCATATAATCTCCAACAGAACATTCCATTATCGAACATACAGAATACATAGCTACCCCTACTGGTGGTGTTAACAGGCCAATTGCACATGTTATTACCATAACAACTCCGAAATGAACTAAATCAATACCAATTTGATCAACTACTGGTACTAAAATTGAAGTTAACAATAAAATTATTACTGTAGAGTCAATGAGCATACCGAGTAGGAATAAGAAAATTAAAATAATAAAAAAGATTATCTGTGGACTATTACTTATATTTAACAAAAAGTTAGATAATAATACAGGAATTCTTTCCCATACGATACCATAACTAATTAGTGCTGATAAAGCGATTAAAAACATTACCATTCCTATATCTAGAATGGAACTTTTAACTGCTTCGATAAAACTTTCCAAAGTTAGTTCGCGATATACAAAAACACCAATAAATATAGCGTATACAGCCGCAAAAGCTCCAGCCTCAGAAGGTGTCATAAGTCCAAATCTTAATCCTACTATTAAAATAACAGGGAACATAAGAGCCCAAATACTTGATAAAAAAGTTGGTATAATTTCTTTAATGGGTGCCATGTTTTCTCTTTCTGGTTTATAATCCTTTTTTCTTGCTGTATAAGATACTGCAAACATTAATCCTAACATCATTAAAAGACCTGGAACAATACCTCCTGCAAAGAGTCTACCAATTGATATTTCGCCTATACTACCGTAAAGGACTAGTCCAATACCAGGTGGAATTGCTATACATATTAGAGCAGAGTATCCAATTATTGCAGCAGAATATCCTCTTGAATAACCTCTTTTATTCATTTCAGGACCTAATCGTCTAGCTTGCATTGATGAATCAGCAATAGCTGATCCAGACACACCACCCATTAAAGTACTTAAAACTACAGTAACCTGTGCAAGTGCTCCAAACATATGTCCAGCTAATACTGAGGAAAGTTCCATTAATCTTCTAGTAATACCTGTTTTGTTTAATAAATTACCTGCAAACATAAACATTGGTATTGCTAAAAGTGTGAAACTTTGTGTTTCAGATAGAATTAGTTGAACTGGCATTGTATATGGTAGCATCGGTTGCTGAATAAAAAATACAAATCCAGAAATACCAATTGCAAAGGCTACTGGCATTCCAATTATTAATAAAATGCCAAATATTATTAGTACCGTTAACATACAATTTCCTCCTTAAAAACCAATATGTATTACTTTATTCTTCAACTTTTTGTTTATATTCTTCTATTTTTTCCATTTTAAATATTTTAGCCTGTTCACTTTGTATAAGTTGACTAATTTTTATAATTGTAGTGATTAGTAAAAGTGTTGCACCAACTGGAACACTTAATGTAGCCCAGGCATAACTAAAGTTTGGAATACCTTGAAAACATCTAAATCTTGTACTATAAGTTTGTGTTAGTCCAAATCTAATTAAAAAACCTAAAAATATGACTATAATAAAATAATTTATTAATGCTAAATAATACTGAGCTTTATCAGGCAGTTTATTTACTAAAAATTTTACATTAACATGTCTGTTTTTTCTTAAAGCTAAGTCAGCACTAAAAAATACAACCCATGCAAATAGAAAG
>JBEPXG010000258.1:1101-1982 GCA_041642015.1 Halanaerobiales bacterium | reverse complement strand
CTAGACTTTTAGGTATAATCTGTGCAATTGTCTCAGAAGCATTGATATAATCTCCGGCCGAGATATTTTGTTTCAAATGAATCACACCACTTTTTTCTGCTTTAATAATAGTGTTTTCAATTTCTAGTTTAGTAGTCTTTAAGTTTTTTTCTAAGTTATTTATTTTCTCTTCGACTAGGCTTATTTGATCATTAACTGTTATGATCTCCTTAATTTCTATAGGTAATTTTTCTTTTGAAGCGCTATGACTCCCTTTTAATTGATTGGCCTCTGTTGCTAGACTTTGCAAAGATGTTTCAATATCAATTAGCTCTTGATTAATTGAGGCATACAACTGATTAATGTATTTCTCTAGCTGTAAGGATACCTCTTCATACTTCCTTTGACTTATCTCATAAGTACTTTTTGAAATTGCTCCTTTTTCATAAAGCGTCTTATTATCTAAATAATTTCTCTTTGCATCTTTTATTTCTTGATCGTATTCTCTTTTTCTTAACTGATATTCTTCAAACTTCAATGTATGGATACTTTCCTCTTTTATGTAATTAGCATTTGTCTTAATAGATTTTTTTAATTGTATTAATCCTTCTTTTTTATTATTGAGTTGATCCATCTTAAGAGTACTTAATTTGATGGTTTCATTAATACTGTAAATATTTTCTGCAAAACCAATATATTTTTCATAGTAATCTTTTTCCTTTAGGTTATTCTCATCAAATAAATTAGTTCTATTATAGATACTTTCTTTATATTTTCTTAGATTTTTGTACTCGTTTCTTTCTATTGCCAATTGATCTGCTAAGAGTTCTTTATTTCCATTTAAACCTTCATGACCCACGATAAACAATGTATCGCCTTTTTCTACAACTTTCCCTTCTTCT
>JBEPXG010000258.1:368-1091 GCA_041642015.1 Halanaerobiales bacterium | reverse complement strand
AAATTCCGCTTGAATTCTTCCCGTTACTTTATTTTTTACAATACTAACATCCTCTAGGGGGCGAATAACCCCTTGTCCTTTAACGACAATGTCAATTTCAGAGAAATACATCCAAGTAAAAGATATCAGCAGGATGCCTAGAAGTATATAGACAAAATATATGATCATAGGAAAAGGCTTTGATTCCATGACTTCCCGACTTTCACTAATATCTCTTAAATTCATACTGATTTCTTTCAATTGGCCACCTCCTGTATTATTTTTTCCTCAAATCGCTGGCCTTCCCATAATTCACAGTATTTACCTTTTTTATTGATAAGTGTTTCATGGCTTCCTGCTTCAATAATTTCTCCTTTTTCTAAAACAAATATTTTGTCACATCTCATTATTGTACTCAATCGATGGGCAATAATAATCGTTGTTATATTTTTAGAAAAACCCTTGATGGTTTTCTCAATTGCTTTTTCTGTAATGGAGTCTAAATTACTAGTGGCTTCATCTAATATCAATAGATCTGGATTTTTTAAGATAGCCCTTGTTATTGAGAGTCTTTGCCGCTGACCACCTGATAAATTAGCCCCATTTTCTTCTAGTCTTGTTTCATATCTTAAGGGTAATTCATTGATAAAATCATGTGCTTTCGCTAATTTTGCTGCTTTGATTATTGCTTCAAAGTCAGCCTCTGGAAAACCTAAGGTTAAGTTTTCTCTTATGGTGCCACTA
>JBEPXG010000258.1:0-358 GCA_041642015.1 Halanaerobiales bacterium | reverse complement strand
GGTTTCTTGAGAGACATAAGCTATCTTTTCTCTTAAAAACTCTAGATTAATATCTTTTATGTTATGATCATCTATTAAGATTTCGCCTTTTTTAGCTTTATGAAGTTTCAATAAAAGTTTTACCAATGTGGTTTTACCTGAACCACTTTCGCCTACCAGTGCAATACGTTCTCCTTTATTAATGATCATGTTGATATCTTTTAATACCAGTGCTCTTGTACCATATCTAAAATCTAAACCTTTTATCTCTATTTTTCCTTCAATTGCAGTTGGTTTTAGTTTGTTATACTCTGCTTTTGTCTTTTCAATTTCTAAATCTAAAATTTCTCCCAAACGATCTGAAGCAACAATGGCTTTT
>JBEPXG010000257.1:0-1994 GCA_041642015.1 Halanaerobiales bacterium | reverse complement strand
GAGGCAAATTGCATAATATTATTGTAGTTGCTGAAGGAGCTGGAAAAAAATTAAAAGAAGAATCCGGTGATAATAGAAATATTGGTACTATAATAGGTAATCATATAAGAGAAGAGCTATCAGTTGAAACAAGGGTTACAATTCTTGGTCACTTACAACGTGGAGGCTCCCCTACTGCACTTGATAGAATAATAGCAACTGAAATGGGGGCTGAAGCTGTAGAACTTCTATTAAGTGGAAAAGAAAGTAGGATGATTGGTTATAATGGTCAAAATGTAATTGATGTAGATTTAAACAAAGCATTAACTAAAGAAAAAAATATTGATATGGATATGTATAATTTAGCAAGGATATTATCTTTATAGTCAGGAGGGGTTAAAATGAGAAAAACAAAAATAGTATGTACCCTTGGACCTGCAGTTAATGATAAAAAAACAATAAAACAATTAGCTGAAGCAGGAATGGATGTAGCAAGACTCAATTTTTCACATGGGGATCATAAAGAACATGGAGATAGGATTGAATTAATAAAAGAAGTAGAAAAAGAGATTGAAAGACCGATCGGAATAATTTTAGATACTCAAGGACCTGAAATTAGAACTGGTAAAATGAAAGATGATAAAATATTTTTAAAAAATAATGACCAAGTTATAATAACTAATGAAGATATAGTTGGTAATAAAGATAAATTTCAGATTAAATATGAAAATTTAACATATGATATTAATTTAGAGGATAAAATTTTAATTGACGATGGTTTAATAGAATTAAGAGTTAATAAAATTAAAGATGAAGAAATATTGTGTACAGTGATTAATGGTGGTGAGTTAGGTTCACATAAAGGAGTAAATATACCAGGTATAAAATCTACTCTTCCAGCTATTACTGAAAATGATAAAAAAGATATAGTTTTTGGTGTAAAACACGATATACATTTTATAGCTGCATCATTTATTAGAAAGGCCTCGGATGTTTTAGAAATAAGAGAGGTACTAGAAAAAGAATGGGCACAGGATATTAAAATTATTTCAAAAATTGAAAGTAAGGAATCAGTAGATAATATAGATGAAATAATTGAAGTTTCAGATGGTATAATGATTGCCAGAGGTGATTTGGGAGTAGAAATACCAGCTGAAAAAGTACCAATTATACAAAAAGTGATAATAAAAAAATGTAATGAAGCTGCAAAACCAGTTATTACAGCAACTCAGTTATTAGATTCTATGATAAGAAACCCTAGACCTACAAGAGCAGAAGCATCTGATGTAGCAAATGCAATTTTCGATGGTACTGATGCAATAATGTTATCTGGGGAAACAGCAATAGGCAAATTCCCAGTTCAATCAGTAAGTACTATGGTTAATATAGCTAGAGAAACAGAAATGTCTGATGGCTATAAAGAAAAACTTAGTAGTGGTAAATCAATCAAAGCGGATACAGTTACAGAAGCAATTAGTATTGGATCTTGTGAAATAGCTTCTGGATTATCTGCAGATGCAATAATAACAGCAACTGGTTCTGGATCAACTGCTAGAATGGTTTCTAAATGTCGTTCTTTGACACCTATTATAGCAGTAACTCCAAATGATATAGTATTACATGATTTAACTTTAAGTTGGGGAGTATACCCAACTATGGCTACAGATAGTGCTTCTACTGATGAAATGATGGATAATTCTATTAATGTAGCACTAGAAAACAAATTAGTTAATGAAGGTGATCTAGTAGTTCTAACAGCAGGTGTTCCTGTTGGAACTCCAGGAACAACAAATCTAATAAAAGTAGATATTGTAGGAGATCCAATAGTAGAAGGAAAAGGTATCGGCAAAAAAATAATACATGGTAAAGTTAAAAAAGTAAGTAGTGCAAACGAAGCACTCAAAAAAGTAGAAGAAGGAGATATATTAGTTACAAGAAATACCAATAATCAATATTTAGAATCAATCAAAAGAGCAGCAGGAATTATTTCAGTTGAGGGTGGAGTTACTTCACAT
>JBEPXG010000256.1:0-2014 GCA_041642015.1 Halanaerobiales bacterium | reverse complement strand
CAGACAAGGGACCTTTAGGAGGATTATATACTGGCTTAAAAACTACTGATAGCAGTTATAACTATTTACAAGCTTGTGATATGCCTTTTGTAAGTAAAGAGTACTTAGGATATATGAAAAAGTATATATCTGAAAACAAAGGATATGATGCATATATACCTAAAAAGAAAGGCTATCTAGAACCTTTCGTTGGTATTTATCATAAAAGAATAAAAAAGGATATTTTGAAACTGATAAGGGAAGATAAACTAAATTTTGATTTTCTTTTTAAGGAGATTAATATTAAAATAATTGATGAAAAAGAAATCAAAAATATTGTAGATACAGAAAGAATATTCTTTAATATAAATAAAAAAGAAGATATAAAAAAATATGATGAATTCAAAGCTAAATAGATATAAAATAAGGTCGGCACTTAATTTAAGTGCCGACCTTTATAAATAATATATAATATATATTTTAAATTGTATATTTGACAATTATTTCTGGATCAAGTGTTCTAAACATAAATGATTCAGATATAAATAGTCTTACTTTTTGATCATCATGTTCTTCATAACCAATTGAGAAATCTTGACCTATTGTTAATTCAAGATCCTCATGATCATGTGGAATTAAAAGAGCTCCATCTATTTCTTCACTGAAGATAATTTCTCCTCCAATAAGCTCTTCAATTCTTTTATTTAATGGATATCCTTGTACTTGTTTTTGAACTCTAGAATAGGCTTCTTTTCCAAGAATTAGATCATAAGGTTTATCAGCATATGCTTCTTGTAATAATATCATACCTTCTGATACTGCATCTATAATAGAACTTTCATCTTTACCAAATGATAAAGATTTTTTTGCTTGTTCAGTTAAACCTTTAATTTCTCCACCTTTAAAACCGTTATAAACTGCTTCATCTTCAAATTTAGCCATTTTTTCAACAGCATCTTCAAGAGGACCTAGTTCTACATCTTTAGCTCCTCTTTCTAAATTATCTAGTTCCCATCTGTCAAGTTCAAAAGTGTAACGAGCTTCAACTAAAGGAGTAACCTTATATCTACTACTTCTAACTTCATTTTTGTCACCTTTTATTATACCTAATCTACCTTCAGCAATTGCATTATATTCTAAACCATGTGGACCTTCAACATGAACAGATTTTCTTGCACTTAATTGAGTACGAAAAACTTCTGCAGCACGTGAGTCAATTTCTTCCCAAGCTTTTTCAGTTAAAGGTGCTAAATTTCTTTTTAATAAATCCATTTAAAACCCTCCTTAAATAAATTACTTCATATTTCCAATATTTAAACCTTTATTATCATCAGAAGCTTCAGTTTCTTCTTCTTCAGCTTCACCTTCTTCTATTTGTGTTATTGGTTGATTTGTAAATAGATAAGTATTTAATTCTTCTTCCCAAGCTGGAACATTTCTTCTTAACCATTCTAAAGCCATTGCAGCATGTTCAATTTCTTCATCTCTATTGTGTTCTAAAATAGCTTTAACGTCAGGATCATTTGTTGCTGCAGCACGTTGATTATACCAATTAACAGCTTCAACTTCCTCTTTTAAACTATTCAATATTCTTGCAGTATCCAAAGTTTTTTCATCCATATTTTCTTGTGGTTCATGATAATCAGACATTCTTTATAACCTCCTTGTAATTTTAAATATCTCATTTTCTACTATATATATTTCAATCAAAATCAAAAATATCCTTCATACTGTCTTAATTATATTGATTCTCATTATTAAATAAAAGTAAATATTTAACAAAATAATAATTAATTTTCTTGATTCATTTATAATTTGATAATTATATGATAGTTGATTAAAATATATATAAGGAAATATAATAAAACTTAATAAAAAACTTATAAAGAAGGTAAAAATATGGAATATTTAGCTGCACCAGCTTTTGTTTTTGCTTTAATTGCTTTAGCTCAGGTAGGTACTTTAAAAAAGAAAATAGATAAGTTAGAAAAATATATTGAAGAAAATAAGATATAAGCAGATAATTTTAGATGAA
>JBEPXG010000255.1:0-2077 GCA_041642015.1 Halanaerobiales bacterium | reverse complement strand
AATTGCAACCAATATGGCTGGACGTGGTACTGATATTGTTTTAGGTAAAGGAGTAACTGATTTAGGGGGTTTACATGTTTTAGGTACTGAAAGACATGAAAGCCGTAGAATTGATAATCAGTTAAGAGGTAGAGCAGGGCGTCAGGGAGATCCTGGTTCTTCTCAGTTCTTTGTATCATTAGAAGATGACCTTTTAAGATTATTCGGTTCTGATAACATAACAATGATTATGGATAAGGTTGGAATGGAAGATGACCAACCAATTCAACATAAATTAATTACTAATGCAATTGAAAAGGCCCAAAAGAAAGTAGAGGGTCGTAACTTTGATATTAGAAAAGCGATCTTAAAGTATGATGATATTTTAAACAAACAGCGTGAAATAATCTATGAACAAAGAAGTAAGGTGCTTTTCTCTAATAAAATTGATGAAATAATCTTTGGATTGTTAGAAAAACTTATTGAAGATATAACTGAAGGTTATCTATCAGAAAAAGTTCACCCTAGTGAATGGGATCTTGATGGACTTGTTAATTATCTAAACAAGTTTTTCTTTACAGAAGAGATATCATCAGAAGATCTTGAAGATAAAAATAAAAAAGAGATTAAAGAATATCTATTACAATTTGGAAAACAAAACTATAAAGATAAAGAAGAAAAGTTCAATGAAGAAAATATGAATAACATTGCAAAACATATTGCTTTAAGGGTTATAGATAGAAATTGGATGTCACACTTAGATAATATGGATGAACTAAGAAAAGGTATTGGACTTAGAGCATATGGACAAAAAGATCCATTAACAGAGTATAAATTTGAATCATTTGATATGTTTAATGAGATGACAAGTTCAATTAGAGAAGATATCATAAGCAGTATCTTTAGAATTGAAATACACGAAAGTGGTAAGTTAGATCAAGTAAAAACACAGCAAAATTTAAACTACAGTGATGGTGGACAGATTAGTGCATTAGATGCAGCTAAAAACAAGGCACAAAGTCAAAGACAGACAAATCGCAGTAATAACAAACAACCTCAAAAGGTTGAAACGGTTGTAAAACCAGATGAACCTGGTAGAAATGACCCTTGTCCATGTGGTAGTGGTAAAAAATATAAAAAATGCTGTGGTAGATAATTTAGGAGGTTTTAATGTTGAATGGTAATTATCATGATAGGTTAGATGAAATAAAGAAAAGATATAATGATTTGAGGGATCTACTTTGACCCTGAAAGTTTAAAAGCTAAAAGGGATGAGTTAGAAGAAAAAATGGTTGCTCCTGACTTTTGGGATGATAATGAAAAAGCAACTAAGATAAGTAAAAAGGTAGATCAAATTAAAAATAAACTTAATTTATTAGATGAATTAAAAGAAAACATCGATGATATTGAGGTCTATTTAGAACTATCAGCTGAAGATGAGGATGATTCTTTACTCAAACAAGTTGAAAATATGTTGAATAAATTAGAACAAAAATTAGAGAAAATTGAATTAAGAACAAGGCTTAATGGTAAACACGATAAAAATAATGCGATTTTATCAATTCATCCCGGTGCAGGTGGAACTGAATCTCAGGACTGGGCAGCTATGCTGCTTAGAATGTATGATCGTTGGGCTCAAAATCAAGACTTTGATGTTAAAACATTAGACTTTCAAAGTGGAGATGAAGCTGGAATTAAAAGAGTAACAATACTTATAGAAGGTGAGTATGCCTATGGATATCTAAAAGGTGAAGGTGGAGTCCACAGATTAGTTAGGATTTCTCCTTTTGATTCTTCAGGTAGAAGGCATACTTCTTTTGCATCTGTTGATGTAATGCCAGAAATTGAAGAAGATATTGAAGTAGATATTAATGATCAGGATTTAAAGTTGGAAACATACCGAGCAAGTGGTGCAGGGGGACAGCATGTAAATAAGACAGATTCTGCTGTTCGTATAACTCACCAACCAACCGGGGTTGTTGTACAGTGTCAAAATGAACGTTCACAACATAAAAATAAGCAGATGGCTATGAAAATTTTAATGACAAGATTATTGGAATTGAAAAAAGAAGCACAAGCAGAAAAAATTGATGAACTA
>JBEPXG010000254.1:0-2111 GCA_041642015.1 Halanaerobiales bacterium | reverse complement strand
ACTATTTTGCTCGTTGTGGTAGAAGGATAGGAGAACAATTCCCTGATTGCTTTATTAATGAATTACCATTATTAAGTTATGGTATAAATGGAGTTTCTTTTGAAACAAATCAATTAAGAATAGATCACATAGATATATTGTTAAAAGAAACTAATGAAAGAAAGGGACTTTTAGTTTTCTATGCCCACACTGCTAATCAGAGTTTTAGTACTGAAAGATTAGAGTATATTATAAAAAAAGCTAAAGATTTAAATTATAATATAACTACATTTAACAGACTTATTGGAAATTAAATAAATACATATTAAAAATAAAGGGAGTATAAAAAATGATAATATATCCAGAAGCATTAAATAAAGGAGATAAAATTGGTGTTACTGCACCTTCTTCAGGTGTAACAGGAGTGTTTTCTAAAAAGTTAGATAATGCAATTAAACAGATTAATGAATTAGGATATGAAGTTGTTGTATCAAATTCAGTTAGAAATCAAAATAAATTAGTAAGTGCTCCAGCAAAAATAAGAGCTGAAGAATTTACTGAATTATACTTAGATAATTCTGTTAAAGCTATAATTCCTCCCTGGGGTGGAGAATTTTTAATGGAAATTTTACCATATTTAGATTATGAGAAGTTAAAATCAGTAAAACCTAAGTGGGTTATGGGTTTTTCAGATATAAGTACACTTTTATTTGTACTAACTTTAAAATTGAACATAGCAACTGCACATGGTCCAAACTTTCTAGACTTTGGAAATGTACCTATTGATGATTCAGTACTTTACAGTTTGAATATTTTAAATCAAGATAAAAACAATTCATTTAAACAAAATAATTTAAAGCTTTTTCAAAAAGATTGGTCAGAAGTCAAAAAAGATCATTTTCCTCCATATAATTTAACTGAAGAGGTTAAATGGAAGATAATAGATGACAAAAAAAGCAATATATTCAGTGGTCGATTATTAGGAGGAAATCTTGATGTAATATGTAAACTTATTGGTACTTTTTATGCCCAAGTTAGTGATTACATAAGTCACTATTCTAGTGATGGTATTATTTGGTATTTTGAAAGTTGTGAAATGGATTCATCAGATATACATAGGACTTTTTGGCAGATGGAACAAAACGGTTGGTTTAAAAACACCACTGGTCTTCTTTATGGTAGAGTAGATGGATATAACGATGTTCAAAATTATAGTTATATTGATGCATTAAAAGACCTATCAAAAAAAATAAATGTTCCTATAGTATATGATGTTGATTTAGGACATAAGCCTCCTCAGTTAACATATATCAATGGAGCATATGCAGAAGTAACTGTTGAAAATAACAAAGGTAAGATAGTACAAAAATTAATATAAACTCATATATAAGAAATGAGGATAATAATATGTTAATTGATTTAATTAAAAAAAGAGCCAGTATTAGAAATTTTTCTGATAAGAACATTCCAGATGATGTAATTGATTATATAATTGAAGCTGGTAGATTGTCTCCATCAGGAGGAAATGAACAACCCTGGAAGTTTGGAATTATAACTGATAAAAATTTGATAAAAAAGATTTCGAAAGCTGCATACAACCAAACCTGGATTGAAAAAGCACAACTATTAATAGTACTATGTACAAGAATTGTTGCAGATCATAAAGGTGGCAGAAATATACAAATGAAAAGATTTCCTGAAATAAATGAAAAGTTAATGAATTTAGATAAAGAACTATATAGTAAACTTAATTTAGAAGAACATCAAACAAAGATCCCGGGTACGCATATGGTATTAGCAGCAATAGAACATGGTATTGGATCAACCTGGATATCATATTTTGAAAGTGAAAAGGTAACTGAACTACTAAATATAAACAAAGATTATATTCCTTCAGAAATAATTGCATTTGGATATCCTAAAAAGAGTAAAGAGATGGCAACAAAAAAGAAAAAATCAGAAATCATATTTTTTAATGATAAATTTAATTAAAAAATTATTATTTATAATAAACTTATTATTAGAGCGATTCTAATAATATAATTTTAATATGCAGGATTAATTATTTTGAAAGATAATTTTATTAATATAAAATCATAAAGTATTTAATCCCCCTAAGAATTATGAAATCA
>JBEPXG010000253.1:0-2113 GCA_041642015.1 Halanaerobiales bacterium | reverse complement strand
AACAATTTTAAAAATAGAAGATCTGCATAAAAGTTTTGGTGACAATGAAGTTTTAAAAGGAGTTTCTTTATCTTTAAATAAGGGTGAAAACAAAGTAATTATTGGTCCTAGTGGTACAGGTAAAAGCACATTATTGAATAATATTAATAGACTAGTACCACCTGACCAAGGAAGAATATACTTAGATGGTGAAGAAATTACTCCTAGAAACATTAATAAGATGAGACAACAGATTGGATTTGTTTTCCAGGATTTTGGATTATTTAATCATCTAACAGCTCTTGGTAATGTAAGAATTGGGCTTTTAAAGGTTAAGAAAATGAATAAAAAAGATGCAACAGAGTTAGCGATGGAAGAGTTAAGAAGAGTTGGTTTAGAAGATGCAGCAGGCCAGTATCCAGCTGAACTTTCTGGTGGACAAAAACAAAGAGTTGGTATTGCAAGAGCATTAGCAATGCAGCCTAAACTTATTTTGTTTGATGAGCCTACTTCTGCATTAGATCCAGAACTTATTGGAGAAGTTTTAAGTGTTATGAAAAATCTTGCAAAAGAAGGTATGACAATGCTTGTTGTTACTCATGAGATGGGTTTTGCTCGTACAGTTTCTGATGAAATTATCTTTATGGAACATGGACATATTGTTGAACAAGGTCCTCCAAGTCAGTTATTTAATAATCCTAAAGTAGAAAGAACAAGAGAGTTTCTATTTAAGTTAACTGAGTTATATGGTGAGGGGGATGAGTAGTGGATATTTTTACCCTTTTTGTAGAAGCATGGCCTCTTCTTTTTGAAGGTGTCCAATTAACATTGCTATTAACAATTATCTCTATTATTGCAGGTACAACAATTGCAATATTTTTATCATTGGGTAAAACATATGGACCTTCATATGTAAGATGGCCTATTACAGTTTTTATAGAGATTATAAGGGGAACACCACTATTAGCACAGTTATTTATTTTATACTTTGGTCTTCCACCTTATGGTATTAATCTTTCTGGGTTTACAGTTGCTTTTATAGGATTTACTGTTAACTGTTCAGCATATACTGCTGAATATATCAGAGGATCTATTATGTCAATTGAGTCTAATCAGCTACAGGTTGCACAGTCTCTTGGAATGAAAAGATGGCAAGGTATATTCACCATCATTTTACCCCAAGCTTTAAGAAGAGCTGTTCCTTCCTGGACTAATGAATTTATATATTTATTAAAATATACATCTTTAGCATATATGATTGGAACTCATGAGTTGATGACCCAGGCTAAGTTTTTTGCAAGTAGAAACTATGAATTTTTTAAAGTATATTTAATTGTTGCTTTATTTTATCTGGTATTAGTAGTATTCTTTACTCAGATATTCTCTTATGTAGAAAAGAAATTTAAAATACCAGGTTTTGAGTTTGAACATTAATTACTAATACAAAAGTTTTTAAAATCAAATAACTAATTGACTCCCTTTGTAATTTAAAGGGAGTTTTATTATGTTAAATATGTATAAATATATTTGTTATCTTAAGCTTTCTGTATTATAATTAGATATGTTGCATTGTGTTTTAAGATATAATTTAATGGGGTGTAATAGATGTCGCAGAGTTTAAACTCTATATATAAACTTGTAAAATTATTAGATAAAAAGGAATATGAAGAGGTCTTAAGAATCCTTTCATCAAAATTAAATGCAGAAACTGCATTTTTATTAAATTACTATGAATATCAAAATTCAGCTGATATTTTAGTTGGATATAATATTAAAAATGAATTTAATGAGTATCTAAAAAATTTAGATATCAAAAAATTATTTAATTTAAAAAAAGAATTGTCAAAAGGTTTGCCTGTCGTAATTAATGATATAGAAGAAATAGATAAATTTTTAGAATTTAAAAATATATTAAGTGATAGAAATAAACAATCAGCTATATTAGTACCTATTAGAGATAATGAAAAAAACATAATAGGTATTTTAGGATTAGTTGATAAAAACAAAAACAATTGGAAAGATGAAGATATTAAAATATTAGAAATCTTGACATATAATTTAAAATATAATTGGGAAGATGAGATTTTGAGATTGAAATATAAATCTATCATACAAAATTCAGCTTCTGCTATTG
>JBEPXG010000252.1:0-2130 GCA_041642015.1 Halanaerobiales bacterium | reverse complement strand
AATATTTTGAATTTTTAAATAAGTATAGTATTAAAAAAGAGAGGTTATTAAATAGTTAAAGATGAAGAAGACTATTTATTAAGAACTCAAACTATTGAAGCTAAGCTATTTGATATATTTTCTAAGTTATTCATCAATAATTTCTCTACGAGCAATCATAGATATATTATCACCTAAAAAAGAAACTAAAGTTGAATGTTAATTTTAACAAATTAGTATAAAAAATATAAATTAAAAATTTAAACAGGAGTTATATAATTTCTGTTTAAGAATAAATATGGAGGTGTTTTAATGGAATTTGCACATGTAAATCAGTCAGAAAAACGAGTAGATGTTTATGAAAAAGTAACTGGAAAAGCAAAATATGGTGCAGATATGAAGTTTCCCGATATGTTATATGCTGTAGTACTTCATACTGAATATCCATATGCAAAGATAATAAATATAGATACATCAAAAGCAGAAAAGATGCCTGGTGTTAAAGCTGTGATAACTGCTCAAGATATTCCAAACAATGAGTTTGGAGTGATTATAGAAAACCAACAGGTTTTAGCTAAAGAGAAAGCATTATATATAGGAGATGGAGTTGCTATCGTTGCAGCTGAAACTCCTAAACAAGCTAAAAAAGCTAAAGAAGCTATAAAAGTAGAATATGAAGAACTTGAAGGTATTTATGATCCATTAAAATCAAGAGAATCAGAAGCCCAACTTGTACATGATGAACTTGAAAATAATGAAGTAATACATCATCCATTAAGAAAAGGTGATGTTTCTGAAGGATTTAAAAATTCTGATGTAATTTTAGAACGTGAATACTCAACACCATTTATAGAACAATCATATATTGAACCAGAGGCAGTAATTGCAGTACCGTATCAAGAAAATTCTACTGTTACTGTATATGGCTCTGTACAAAATCCATTTGCAACTCAAAATGCTGTTGCAACTGTTTTAAAAGAAGATTTAAATAAAATAAGAATTGTACAAAATCATATGGGAGGATCTTTTGGTGGAAAAGATGAAGTAATATCATCAATGGCTGCAAGGGCATCGGTATTAGCATTAAAAACCGAAAGGCCAATTAAAATAGTAAATACAAGGGATCAATCCATAAGAGAAAGTTATAAAAGACATCCCTATAATATGAAGTATAAAATTGGTGCAACTAAAGATGGTAAGATACAAGCAATGGAAATTGAAGCTGTAGCAGATAGTGGAGCATATGCTTGTCAGACTCCTTTTGTGACATGGAGATCTGTTGTACAAGCAACTGGTCCTTATGAAGTTGAAAATGTAAAAACAGATACTTATGGTTACTATACAAATAATGTATATACCGGTGCGATGCGTGGATATGGATCACCACAGGTAATATTTGCTCAGGAGTCATTAATGGATGAACTTGCTGAAGAACTAGATATGGATCCAATAGAACTTAGAATGAAAAATATCTATCATAACAATTCTGTAACAGCAAGTGGGCAAAAATTAGACAGCCATGAAGTAAGTCTAGAAGAAGTACTTACAAAAGCTGTTGAGAAAAGTAACTTTGTTGAAAAATATAAAAAATATTCAAAAGAACAAACTGGAGATAAAAAAAGAGGTATTGGACTTGCAATTAGCTTTAGAGGCTGTAGTTTAGGTGCAGAAGCAATTGATGCGGCCGGTATAATACTATCACTTAAAAAAGATGGTAGTGTAAGCTTATACAGTGGTTTAGCCGAAAATGGTCAGGGTTTAAAAACTGTATATTGTCAGATGGCTGCAGAAGAATTAGGTGTTGAGACTGAGAAAGTTAACTTTATGCAGGTTGATACATTAATTTCACCAGATAGTGGTTCAACAGTAGCATCAAGAGCAACATTAATAGGTGGTAATGCTGTTGTTAAAGCAGCTGAAAATTTAATTGATAAGATAAAGGAATATATTGCTGAAAAGTTTGATCAAGATAAAGAAGATATTAAATTAAAAGATGGTTCAATTTATGGCAAAAAAGATGTCGAAATAATGACCTTAAAAGAAATGGCATCTAAAGCAGCTATGGAAGGTGTATATCTAACAACCTATGGTTGGTATGTATCACCTGATATATCCTGGGATGAAGAAACTGGTCATGGTAATCCATATTTT
>JBEPXG010000251.1:0-2166 GCA_041642015.1 Halanaerobiales bacterium | reverse complement strand
GTTTTAGCTTCATTAATTTCCTGTTTGTTAGGATGACTTCTTGAAAAAAATACTCCTTGTTTAAGATATCCTAAGTATTTATCTGCACCTCTTGAAGAGAAAAATCCCAAATTAATTGTATTTTTACTTTTTAGAATGTTATTTATTTTTGTAAAGACATCAAAATAATATGTACCATAAGTAATAAAAGAAAAAACAGGTTTATTTTTTAAATTAGGTAGAGATTTAAGAAAATCTTCTACTAAAAAGGGAAGCCTGTAATAATAAACTGGTGTACCAAAACCAATCAAATCATATTTACTTATATTTTCAACTTTATCATATTTAATGTTTACAAGATCTAAATCCCAATTTAAATCTTTTATTGAAGTACCAATAGATTCAGCAATTTTTTTAGTGGAATTTGTTTGCGAAAAATATACAATTAAACATTTCATTTTTAAACCTTCTTTCTAATTATTGAACCAATGTCTTTAATAAATTTATTATATCATAATAATATAATTTATTTAATAATATCATCAATAAATAAAAGTAATGTAAAAAAATTTTTTCATAAAATTACTTGATAGATATTATAAAGTTTGTTAATATAGAAAACATAGTAAAATAGTCAAGAAAATGATATTTTAGAACATAAAGGAGGTTTAGAAAAAAATGGAATATGGAATACTAACTTTATTGCCACCTATTATAGCAATTGGATTAGCTATAATAACAAAACAAGTATTTATATCCTTATTTTTAGGGATAGTAACAGGTGAATTGATTCTTAATAGTTGGAATGTATTTGCTGCTATAAATGGATCATTGAATGAAATAGTAGGTATTTTTAGTGAAGCATGGATTACAAAGACAATAATTTTTTCATTTCTAGTAGGAGGAATAATAACAATAATATCTGCTTCAGGAGGAGTAAAAGGATTCAATGAATACTTAACAAATAAAACAAAATTAGTTAAAAATAAAAAAGACTCTTTATTATTAGCTTATATCATTGGTATAGTTGTATTTATTGAATCATCTATTACCATATTACTTTCAGGAACTGTAGCAAGACCTTTAACTGATGAATATAAGGTATCTCGTGAAAAATTAGCTTATGTAGCAGATTCTACATCAGCTCCTGTATGTGCCTTAATACCATTAAATGGTTGGGGAGCAATGCTGATGGGTATAATTGGAGTTCAGATATCAAGTGGAATTATTGAAGGGAATGCTGCAAGTATTTTATTAAAATCATTACCTTTTCAGTTTTATAGTATAATTGCTGTAATTGCAGTAGGTTATTATATCTACACAGGTAATGATTGGGGCCCAATGAAAAAAGCAGAGATAAGAGCTTCTAAAAAAGGTAAGGTAATTAGAGATGATGCTACACCTATGATTAGTGAAGAAGCTACTTCAACACCTCCAAAAGCAGGTGTTACTCCAAATATGTGGAATATGATTATTCCAATATTGGTATTAATACTTATGATGCCTATCGGATTATACATAACAGGTGATGGTAATATCCTACAAGGTTCTGGTTCAACTTCAGTTTTTTGGGCTGTGATAGCTTCATTATCATTTACTGGAATATATTACAAGTTTAAAAGGGTAATGAATGTTGATGAATATGTAGATTATATTTATAAAGGAATTGGTGCTATAGTTCCTGTAGTAATGCTATTAATAACTGCATTTGCTATTGGAAATATAATAGGAGAGTTAGAAACTGGAAAATACATAGCCAGTATTGCTGAAGGAAGGATTAGTTCTAGCTTTGGTCCTGCTATTATATTTATCTTATCATCAATTATGGCTTTTTCAACTGGAACAAGTTGGGGTACTTTTGGTATTATGTTACCAATTGGTATTCAAATGGCAGTATCTATTGGTGCACCTTTATATCTTACAATTGGAGCAGTAGTTTCAGGAGGTATAATGGGAGATCACTGTTCACCAATTTCAGATACAACAATATTATCATCAATGGCATCAGCATCTGATCATATTGATCATGTAAATACTCAATTACCATATGCTTTATTAAATGGAGCTATAGCAACCGGTTTATATTTAATTTTTGGTTTTATTATGTAAGCTAATTAGTCATGAGATTATTGATACTAATAAGATAATAATTAAAGTGGGTATCACTCTTTAGACAATTCAAAATAT
>JBEPXG010000250.1:0-2189 GCA_041642015.1 Halanaerobiales bacterium | reverse complement strand
TTTAGCAAACAAAATTTTTATTCATACTAGATAAACAATTGAAATATAACTATGCTTAATATACTTGAAATAATTACAATCACAACATTTAACTCCAAATATGATAATACAACTGCTACAACACCACCAATTATTGCTGAAAGAGTTGAGTTTGTTGCAGTAATGATACTTGGAAATATTAAAGCTGATAATGCTGTATACGGAATTAATTTCATAAATCTCTTTAGAAAACTATTTTCTTTTAGATCATTAATAAAAACAAAAGGTAGCAATCGTGGTATATACGTTACAATAGCCATTCCTATTACAATTAAAATTAGATTATTCAATGGCATTGACCTCCTCTTCGAATAAATAGGCACCTATACTTGAAGAAATCAATATGGTTAAGATTACACGCCAACCACTTGAAATAAGCTTACTTATAAATGGAGTGAAATATAAAACACTACTAGAGATTATACTAATAAACGTAATCTTAAGAAGCGCTTTATTGCCTTTTATATTTGGAACCAATAATGCAATAAACATAGCATAAAGCGATATACCCATACTTGTCTGAATGATATCTGGTAGCGATGCACTAAGGTATAATCCAACAACTGTACTTAATACCCAAGATAAATATGCAATGACATTTAACCCTATGATCCATGCATCACTTAACTCGTCTTGGTCTGCCATCGAAATATATGCAAAGGTCTCGTCGGTAATCCCAAATGCAATAATTGGAAGCAACTTTTCGTCTGCTTTACTATGGATTTTTTGACTTAGTGACCCACTCATTAAAAGATGACGTAGATTCACAATAAAAGTAGTTAGAATAATCTCTACCATACCGATTCCTGTACTCATCAGACTAACAGCCATGAACTGACTTGCACCAGCATATACAATTAATGACATAAGAATAACTACTTCATTTGGTATATCCAGAGCTTTAGCAATTAGACCAAAACTGATACCAATTGGGATATAACCAATTGAAATATGACTCCCTTTTATTACACCTTTTATAAAACGACTTTTAAATTCCATAATCCTCCAGTATAGACTTTTTAAATATTATAACAGATTTTTTTAAAAAAGTGTTACTTTATTAAAATTCATTTTAAAAAGAAAAAACCACACTTAATCATAGTCTTAAGTATGGTTTCCTAATATTTTAATCATAATTAATTCTCTTGACGCTTTTATTGTTCTCAAAAATATCTGTATACTTTTTACCACCACCATACTCTTCAGAATCATAATGAGTGATGGATCCAGTTTCATTACCATCCATCTCTCGATACGCCTTTAAACTTCCATCTTCATAATATTTCCAGGTTTTTGAGAGGACGATGTCGCCTACATTGTTATACTCAATAGATGATAGAATTCTTCCATCTTCTTCGAATCTTTCATGTAACCCTATTTTAAAATAATTATTTCTAGGTGGTGCAAGTGCTTTAGGTATAAAATCTCCAGGTTTCGCATTTTCTTGTCTTTCAATAACAGTTGCATAATCATATATCATTAACTCAGCAGCTTCTTGCTTAATTAAGATACTACCAGTAGATTCCAAAGCCCCATCCATATAATATGTTGTTGTATCGCGACGCATATATTGATCATTGTATGGGCTAAATGTATGCTCCGCACTAACACTTCCATTATCTTGTCTATGGAACACAAAGGCATTCCTATCATTTGTATTAATAGATTCTTCCTTAGACTTGGATTCTTCTATCTCTTCATCAGAAGATTCCGTCACTTCATTTTCATCCTTAGCTTGACTTTCGTCATTGTTACTATCATTATCAAGAGCATCATTAATTAATTCTTTTTTTTCTTCATCAGTTAAACTCTTCCAACGGTCTAAATCACCTTTTTCATTAAATAGATCATAAAATAAATTGATGCAATAATCTCTTACCCAAGGATCTATCTTTCCGCCACCATCTAGAAATTTCGTTAAGCCTTCTTTCGCTCTTTTTTCATCAGCCGACAGTTCATCATCTCCACCAACTGTATTTTTTGTTCCAATTACTAAAGTTGACATAGCATAGATATACATTTCTTCTTTTGAAATATTGAGTTCATCTGCCGTATTTTTGAAATCTTCTTGGTCAAGACTATCCATAACTGGCAACATATAACTTAAATAATCTAATAGAATTGTATCTTTATCTGCTAGATCAAAGGAT
>JBEPXG010000249.1:1337-2207 GCA_041642015.1 Halanaerobiales bacterium | reverse complement strand
AATGAAAGTGCTTTAGCATAGGATAAACCGACAAGTAATGAACCAACAAGACCAGGCCCATAAGTTGCTGCAATTGCATCAATTTCTTTGAGATTAATATTTGCCTCTTTAACTGCTTCTTCTACAACTGGAGTTATAAATTCCATATGTTTTCTTGAAGCTATTTCAGGTACAACCCCACCATATTTCTTATGCCAATCGATCTGTGATGCTACAACACTGGATAAAATATTTAAACCATTTTGACTAACTGCTGCTGCAGTTTCATCACATGAAGTTTCTATTGCAAGTATTTTAATATCTTTATCATTCATTTTTAAACTCCTTTATCATTAATATAGCATCCTCTTTATTATCAAGATAATAGTTAGGTATAATTTCTGCATTTATAAAATCAAACTTTTTATATAGATTAATTGCTTTTGTATTAGAAGCTCTTACTTCCAAAGTTATTTTATTAAAATTAACTGTCTTTGCCATATTAATTATTTCATTAATTAAATAAGTAGCTATATTATTATTCCTAAATTCTTTTTTTACAGCTAAATTCACAATATGTATCTCTTTTGCATGATCTTTAAACCAACAACCCGTATATCCTACAATTTCATTATTGACCTTTGCAGTTAGATAAAGGGAAAAAGTATTATAGCTTAATTCTTCTTTGAAAAATTTAATATTCCAGGGATTAGAAAAAGCTTCTTTTTCAATTTTTATTATTTTATTTAAAGTGTTCGGTAAAATAGTTTAGTATTATATTATGCAATTTTAGCTTATTTCAATACAAATAGAGGGTTGGGTGGTGTATAAACTTATTGTTATGAATAAGTTGTTTTTGAACAAGTTTCTCATGGCAGTGGGTTCAAAATT
>JBEPXG010000249.1:0-1327 GCA_041642015.1 Halanaerobiales bacterium | reverse complement strand
CAATTTTTATTATTTGATTTAAATCAGCTTTTTTCATCACATCTAGAAAAATATCCATCTTAATCCTCCCTTAAATACTTTCTCTCCCAATTAATTCTTGCTTGTGGTTTTTTTAAATATTTTGGAATTAGCTCTTCAAAACTTGAAGATATGCCATTATTTAAATACATATATCCTAATTTTGATAAATTAAAGCCTCCATAGTTTTGTATACCTTTAATTATTTTAATTTTATCATCACTTAATTTAGAAAAATACTCATAATTATTATCAGCACCTGAACCAAATATTATTATTTTATTATTATATTCTTTAACTAAGCTTTCAATATCATCAATTTTAACTGCTTGGTCTTCTTTTAGTCTATTTAAAATTTGATCTTCTTTTATTTTTTTGAAAACAGCTGTATATACCCTTTTATTTCTCGCATCAATTGTTGGTACTAATATTGAATCTTTGTAATGTTGGGATAAAACAAATGCCATATATTCTAGAGTAGAAATAGAATACACTGGAATATCTAAAGACATTTTAAAAGCTTGAACAGTACTTAAACCAATCCTAAGCCCTGTAAATGAACCAGGACCATTTGTTACTACAATACCATCAAGATCATTAAGTTTTTTTCCTGTTTCAAATAACAATCTTTTTATAATAGGTAAAAGTCTTTCACTATGTCTTCTTTTTAACTTTATATTGATTTCACCAATAAATTCCTTATCTTTACTTAAACCAACTGAACAAATATCAGAACTTGTATCAATTCCCAGAATTAACATCATTATTCAGTCCTTTTATTATTTTTTTACTAAGACTTCCTTCAGCTTTTATTATTATTTTTCTTTGGTTTTCTGATAATCTCTTTATTTTTATATATAAAAAGTCATCTGAAACATAATCAAAAACTAACTGTGGCCATTCTATTGCTTTTATATCTTCTCTAGCAATATATTCTTCAATTCCTAAACCTAATAATTCTTCTTTAGTATCTATTCGGTAAAAATCCATATGTAATAAACCAGGATTGTTTTCATATTCATTGATTAAATTAAAAGTAGGACTAGTAATTTCAAAATCAATTCCTAATCCATTAGCAATACCTTTTACCAAAACGGTTTTGCCTGCTCCAAGGTCTCCAGTTAATAGTATTATCTGAGAAAAGAGTTCTTTATTATTTTTAATAATATCAGCTATTTTTTTCCCAATTAACTTTGTTTCTTCAAAATTGTTAGTAACTATTTCCAAGTGTTTCACTTCCTTAATTTATAAATTACTTATTTAAAGGCTATTAACATTATACTTGAGAAAGTTTTTTAAATCAAGAAAC
>JBEPXG010000248.1:0-2329 GCA_041642015.1 Halanaerobiales bacterium | reverse complement strand
ACAATATATAATGATGCTCACTTAGAAAGAATGGTAGGGGTTCATCAGTTTGTTAAAATAGGAACTTTAAGTAGAATTGAAGCCCATTCTAAGTTGATAAAAGATCTTCCACCATATATAATTGTAAATGGTCATCCTGCCCAGGTGGTAGGAATTAATGAAGTTGGATTAAATGATAAAAACATTGATGAAGAGATTAGAGAAGAAATTAGAAAATCATATAAAATACTGTATGAATCAAATCTAAATATCAGTCAAGCTACAGAACAACTTGAAAAGGTAAGTAAAAATTTTAAGGAAGTAAAGGATTTTATAAGTTTTCTTAAAAATTCAAATAGAGGTATATGTAGATAATATAGGGAGGATAATCTAAGATGGAGAAAATTAAGGTTGGAGTAATTGGAGTAGGCAGTATGGGTAAAAACCATGTGCGTTCTTATGCTGCTTTAAAACATGTATGTGATCTAGTTGGTCTATTTGATGTTGACCAGGAAAGATCAAAGGAGATGGCTAAAAGTTATGGGGTTAAGTCCTTTTCTTCGATAGCAGAACTTTTAAAAGAAGTAGATGCTGTAAATATAGCTACTCCTACTACTACCCACTATGATATTGCTTTACAGGCGATTGAACAAGGCAAACATATTTTAATTGAAAAACCAATAACAAATAAGATTGATGAAGCAAATGAAATACTAAAAAAAGCAAAAGAAAAAAAACTAATTGTTCAAGTTGGACATATTGAAAGGTTTAATCCTGCGATTAAAGCACTTCCAGATATGTTAAAAGAAGAAAACATAGTTGCAATTGATATTCAAAGGATGGGACCATATGATCCAAGAATTGATGATACTGATGTTATTCAAGACTTAATGATTCATGATATAGATGTTGTTAGTTCATTAATTGATTCAGAGATTGTGAAAGTTAGTGCATTTGCAAGAAGGGTTGCATCTGAAGAACATATGGACTTTGCAGTTGCAAACTATCAAACTGATAATGATGTAATAGTTACCCTTACTGCAAGTAGAGCAACAAATAAAAAGGTTAGAAAGATGTCTATAACAACTGAAAAGTCATTTATTGAGTTAGACTATATCGGAAGAAAAATCACCAGAACAAGACGTGGTAATGGTGATGAAAACCAAAACAAACAACGTGAATATGAAGAATCATATGAAAATGAAGAAGAACCATTAAAAATGCAGTTAACTCATTTTGTTAACAGTATTGAAAACAAAACACAGCCTTTAATAACTGGCCATGATGGTCTTGAGGCATTGAAATTAATAAAATTAATTCAAAGTAAAGTATATTAAGATATTTTGAAAGGAGATTTTTAAAGATGATACCAATAGCTAATCCAATAATAACTGATGAGGAAAAAGAACTAGTTAATGAGGTAATGGACAGTGGCATGTTGATAATGGGTGAGTATGTTAAAGAGTTTGAAGAAAAGTTTGCTAATTATTCTGATGCAAAATATGGTATTGCAACTTCAAGTGGAACAACTGCTTTAGATGTTGCAATTAAAGCATTAGATATTGAAGAAGGAGATAAGGTAATAACAACACCTTTTACCTTTATTGCAAGTAGTAATTCAATTCTTTACTCAAAAGCAGACCCAATATTTGCAGATGTAAAAGAAGATACTTTTAACATAGATCCAGATTCAATTAGAGAACTATTAAAAGAACATCCTGATACAAAGGCATTGATGATAGTTCATTTATATGGACTTCCTTGTGATATGGATGAAATTATGGAAATTGTAAATGAACATAACCTTCTTTTAATTGAAGATAGTGCACAGGCTCATGGTGCAAAATTTAAAGGAAGAAAAGTAGGTTCATTTGGTGATGTATCGGCCTTTAGTTTTTATCCCACTAAAAACATGACCACAAGTGAAGGTGGTATTGTATTAACTGATGATGAGGATGTTATGGAAAGAGCCAGATTGATTTTAAATCATGGTTCTCCTAAAAAGTATCATCATGATATTTTAGGATATAATTTTAGAATGACCAATATATCAGCAGCAATTGGATTAGTTCAGTTTAAAAAATTAGATCAGTTTAACAAACAAAGACAAGAAAATGCAAGGCGTTTAACTGAGGGTTTAAGTGACTTAACATGGCTTCAAACTCCTGTTATTCCAGCTGATAGAGAACATGTTTTCCATCAGTATACAGTTAAGGTTGATGATCGTGAAGAGTTCTTAAAGTACTTACAGGAAAAAGAAATCGGATATGGTATTCATTATCCAATGCCAGCATATGAACAAAAGCTATATAAAGATTTAGGTTATAAAGATATAAGTTGTCCGGTTAGT
>JBEPXG010000247.1:0-2364 GCA_041642015.1 Halanaerobiales bacterium | reverse complement strand
CTCCTATACTATGCATGTTTTTTTGATTATCCTTTACTACTTCTTCATATCCAAAATGTGGCCTTTTATTACTTATAGCTTTTAAAAATATTTCCTTTATTTCTTTATTCTCTTTTATTTTATTATCATTATATAAATCTAATTCTTCTTCTTTTAAAAGACATGTTCTGATTTTGCCATCAGATGTTAATCTTAAACGATTACAGTTATCACAAAAATTATGACTAAAAGGTGATATAAAACCTAATTTTCCATTAAAGCCATCTATCTTAACATATTGAGCAGGACCATTACCTTTTACTTTTATGGGGGATAGATCATATTTTTCATTAATCCTATCTTTAATTTCTTGTAAAGAAATATGATTATCTTTATTTTTCCCGGCTCCAATTGGCATATATTCAATAAACCTTATTATTAAATCTTCTTTATCCATAAAATTTATGAAATTATCTATTTGATCATCATTATATCCTTTTATTATTACAGCATTAATCTTAACTGGATTTAGATTTAATCTTTTTGCTATCTTGATACCTTCAATCACATTATCAAATTGATCTCTACCAGTAATTTTCTTATATTGATCTTTATCTAAAGTATCTAAACTGATATTTACACGGTCAAGACCATTAGATTTTAACTGTTTGGCTTTTTTTGCTAAGTAAACAGCATTTGTAGTCATACTTATTTCATCAATTAAATCAATTGAATTAATCATCTTAATAAGTTCATGTATATTTAACCTGGCTAATGGTTCTCCACCGGTAATTCTAACTTTATTTATTCCTAATTTAGAAGCTGTCTTAGTAACATTATATATATCTTCATAACTCATTATATCATTATGGCTTTTTAAATCTATACCACCTTCTGGCATACAGTAAAAGCATCTTAAATTACATCTATCTGTTACAGATATTCTTAAATAGTTTACGCTCATTAAGACCTTCCTTTCTAGTCAACCTTTCCAAATGAACAATGTGGATATTGACAAACTGGGCAGTCATGACAAAGACCACCATATGATAATTTTACTAATTTATCTTTAGTGATTTTTTCTCCTGATAATACTCTGGGATAAACAATATCAAAAACAGTTGTTCTCTCAAAAATCACACATGCTGGGAGTCCTAATATCGGTACTTGATCTAAATATGCAACCATAAGTTTGTTTCCTGGTAATACTGGTACTCCATATTTTATTATATTTGCACCTGTATTTTTTATTCCAAGAGGTGTTACATCATCTGGATCAACCGACATCCCACCACCGGTCAATAATATATCAGCACCTTCATTTTTTAATTCTATTAAGCTTTTTGTAATCTTTTCAGGCTGATCTGGTACATATTTAAAATCTAATAATTCTCCTCCCCATTTTTTAAACTTTCTTTTTAAAGTAGGGATAAACTTATCTTCAATCCTTCCATGGTAAACTTCATTACCAGTAACTACTACTCCAACTTTTAAATCTTTATATGGATTAATTTTAAAAAGTATGTTTTCTTTAAGAATTGATAATACTTTATTTATCTTTTCAACTTCAATAGTTAAGGGATTAATTCTAACTCCCGCTATTACTTCACCTTTTTTAACTGGTGTATTTGTATGCCCAGCAGTAATTAGTATATCACTTTCACTGTTAGCTTTAAATAGTAAATCTTTATTTATTTTTAATATTCCATCTGTTTTTGAAATTAAAGATATTTTCCCTTCATGAGGTTCCTCTAATTTAATATATTCTCTTTTAAGAACTGATGCCATTTTATATGCAGCTTCATCTTCGTGTAATGTATTTTCATCTAAATTTAATACATAAATATTTTCTTTACCCATATCTTTTAAAATACTAATGTCTTCTTTTTTTATTATATGACCTTTTTTAAATCGTGCCCCCTTGTATTCACCAGGAATGATCTGAGTCATATCATGTGCTACTACTTGTCCAACCGCTTTATCAACTGATATTTTCTTTATACTCATTTATTTCCACCTCTTTATTCGAATTAAAACTTAGTAATTTATTACCTAAAAATCTTGCTTCATTTTTACTGTGTGTTACATAAATGAATGGAATTTTCCATTCTTTTTGTATGTTTTTGATTTCTCTCATTAATTTAATTTTCATTTCATTATCAACTGATGATAATGGCTCATCTAATAATAATAAATCTGGTTCAATCATTAATGATCTGGCTAATGCTACTCTTTGTTTTTCACCACCTGATAATGTATCAGGATATCTATTTATTAGATGTCTAACATGACATTTATTAATTATTTTTTCTAAATTATCTTTATCATAATTATTGTTTTTCTTACTGTACTTAATATTGTCTAATACATTTAAATGAGGAAAAA
>JBEPXG010000246.1:0-2425 GCA_041642015.1 Halanaerobiales bacterium | reverse complement strand
CTTCTGGTACATCACCATTTACTATTCGTTGTGCAAGGCCTTCAACAATTGCAGTTTTACCAACACCTGGTTCTCCAATTAATACAGGATTATTTTTTCTTCTACGAGATAAAACTTGCATTATTCTTCTTATCCGCTCATCTCTACCAATAACAGGGTCAAGTTTACCATCTTTAGCCAATTGGGTAATATCAATTGTATATTTTTCTAAAACTTGATATTGTTGCTCTTGATCTGGTGAAGTTACTTTTGCTCCTTCTCTGATCTCTTCAATTGCTTGTTTTGCCTTTTTTAGATCTATATTTTTCGAACTTAAATATTCATATGTTTTACTTTTTTTATTAGACAATAGGCCTAATAGAAAATGTTCAGTAGATATATACTCATCACCGATTTTTTTTGCTTCCTTTTTTGCATTTCTAAGTACATCATTTAACTCTTGTGACATATATAGTTGTCCTTGATCAGAATATACTTTTGGTAATTTTTCAATAATATCTTTTAAATCTTTCTCAAAGACAGATATATTAATACCTAATTTTTCCATTAAAGGGACCATTATTCCCTGGTCATCTTTTATTAGTGCTAAAAAAAGATGAGATGGATATATTTCTTGGTTTCCATTATCTTCTGCAATATGTTGTGCTTCAGCAATTACTTCTTGTGCTTTACGAGTAAAATCTTCCATTCGCATTGTTAAATCCCTCCATTTAGATTCCTTTCTATTAATAACTTCTTTATATATTATACTATATATATTATTTAAAGTCAAAGAAGGTCAAACTTATAATAAAAAAGTTACACAGGTAAAAACACCTGTGTATTATATGAGATTATCTTATGTCATTGAGGGGGTTTTAACATTTAATATATTAAAGTTTTCACCTTTATTGGCCAAAACTTTCATTTTGGTATTTGGGGGACAAGTTATAAAATCTTTTTCTTCTAATTCATATTTATTATCTCCAATTTGAATAGTACCTTTTCCTTCTATAACATGAAAGAACACATCAACTGGAACCTTATGTTCTGGTATAACATCACCTTTTTCTAAAAGTAGATTTTTAACCTGTACATTATCATTTTTTAATACATCTTTGGTCATAATCCCTCTCATATTTTCTTCAGTTTTAAGATCATCTAATTTTATTACACTCATAAATTTAAGCCTCCATCTTTAATTTAGTAAATGAACAATAACCAATCTCATCACTTAACTTCTGTATTTTTTCCCATTTATCATCTTCTATAACATCTTTTGCTGTAGGATACAATATATTATTTTCTTTATAAATATGGTCTCTTAAAGTTAAGATTAAAAACTCTGATAATTTTTTGAGTTGTCTTTTAAATTCATCAAAGTCCATTTTGTCAGCATTATTAGAAAGTTCAGCTATTTCTTCTTTATATGGCCACAAATCATCATGCTCCATACGCATAATTCTTGTTGGACCAGTAATTCCTTTTTCATCAACTTCAGGGAATAATGCTTCTTCTTCACGTTCATGGTGCTTTTCTGTTTCTAATAACAGTTTACCAACTTCTTTTAGTTCATCAAAAACTTCATTTTCTGAATCATAACTATCAAGCTTATCAATCTTAGCCACTACATTTTCCAAGCGGTTTAAAGTATCTAAAATATCATCATGTTCTCTAATTAAAACTGCTAGAGGATGAGAATAATCTAAATTATTTTGTAATTCATCAAGTTCATCTGCCATAACTTCTAGGTGAGCTGCACATAAGTGTCTTAATTTAGTTTCTTCTAAACCTTCATTAATTAAAGCTTGTTCAGCTTCTGATAGATCCTTAGCTGATATTTCATTTATAAGTTCTCTAGCTTCTTGTTTCACTTCTTCTACATTTTCCTCATTATTTAGCCTTTCTAAAATTTCTTTTAATCTTTGTTTTTTATCTGACATATATTTGCCTCCTAATGTTGACTGTTTTGGTCAACTTTATTTACTGTGATTATATTATATAATAAATAAAAATGCAATTCTGTGATATATGTCATTTAAAAAACCCCACCTGTATAAGGTGAGGTTAGAATTTTACATTAATTAATTTATTTTTTTAATTTTATTATTCAAATTGATTTAACTTATCAAAATCAAGAGTAGCAAAATAATCTTTTATTGTTTCATCTCTGCGAATTTCAACTACTTCACCGTTTTCTCTTAAAAGAAGTTCTCCTCCTCTTAATTTACCATTATAATTAAATCCCATAGCATGTCCATGGGCACCTGTATCGTGAATAACTAGGGTATCACCTATTTCAGTTTCGGGTAGTTTCCTATCAACAGCAAATCTATCTATAGACTCACATAATGATCCTGTCACATCATAAGTTATTGTATTGGCTTCGTTCTCCTTGCCCATAACTGTAATATGATGATAAGCATCATACATACCTGGCCTCATT
>JBEPXG010000245.1:0-2432 GCA_041642015.1 Halanaerobiales bacterium | reverse complement strand
ATTAGAGTATCTAAAAATATTGAACTTCTTGATATGCCAGGAATATTATTTCCAAAAGCTGAAAATGAAGATACAGCATATAAATTAGTATTAACAGGAGCTATTGAGCTTAAAAAAGTTGATACTTAGATGGCAGCATATAAATTATTAAAGTTTTTAAATGAACTTAATAAAATTGATGTTATTAGTGAATACTATGATATTGATATATTTGAAGGTGAACATCCCTATGATATTTTACCTAAGATAGGTAAAAAAAGAGGTTGTTTAATGAGTGGAGGTAAAATAGATCGAAATAGAGCTGCTAAACATCTTGTAAATGATTATAAAAAGGGTGTTTTAGGTAGACTTTCACTTGAAGTGCTAGGAAGTGATCAATTTGAATTTTAATGAAATGACAATAAAAGAGATAAAAAAATATATAGATGAATTTAAAGATATTAATCAAATTGATAATACAACTATTGATCTTTTAGAAAAAGATAGTAGAAAAGGTGTTAACAAGTTAGCTAAAAGAATACATAACAAAAAGCAACAAATTATTAAAAAACAAAACATGTGGAAAAAACAAAATGAAATAATAAAACAATATGAAAATAAAGGGTTTCAATATATTGCAGGTATAGATGAAGCTGGTCGAGGTCCCTTAGCAGGACCTGTAGTTTCCTCTGCTGTAATATTAAATACATCTAAACCCATTTTAGGATTAACAGATTCCAAAAAAATTAGTCTTTCAGAACGAGAAAGACTATTTGATATTATTTTAGATAAGGCAGTTTCAGTTGGAATTGGAATTGTAAGCAATACTATAATTGATCGAGTCAATATACACCAAGCAACATTTTTAGCTATGAGAAGAGCTATAGATGATTTGGATTATAATCCTGGATTTGTTTTAGTGGATGGAAATCAAAAAATTCCAGAAATTGATTGTGAACAAGAAGCAATAATTAGTGGTGATTTAAAAGTTAATTCAATAAGTGCAGCTTCTATAATAGCTAAAGTAACAAGGGATAGAATCATGGATGAATTACATGAAAGTTATCCTGAATACAATTTTTTAAGTAATAAAGGTTATGGAACACAAGAGCATATCTCTGCTATAGAGAACCAAGGCCCTTGTCCATATCATAGATTTTCTTATAAAATCGTAGGTGAAAATAAAAGAGAGAGTGGTTTTAATGAATACTAAATATCTTACAAGAGGTGCTTTAATAGCTGGTCTTTATGTAATAATAACATATCTTTTATCACCAGTTAGTTTTGGTCCCCTACAGTTTAGAGCATCTGAAGCTTTAACGGTATTACCAATCTTATATCCTGAAGCAATTCCAGCATTATTTATTGGAGTTTTACTTTCTAATATACTAGGTGGGCTTGGTATGGTTGATATTATAGGAGGAAGTTTAGTAACCCTTTTAGCTGCATATGGGACTTATTATTTCAGAGATTCTTTTTTAGCTTATTTAAGCCCTATAGTTTTAAATGGCTTTTTAATTAGTATATATTTACATTTACTTTTTGGGATACCATATTGGTTAACTGTAGTTCAAATTTCATTTAGTGAAGCAGTAGTAGTTTTCCTTTTAGGATACCCATTAATTCAGTTCTTAAAAAGGCGTAATCCTCTTAAACATCAGGATTTGGAATTCTTGCAATAAATAGCAAATTAAGTTATAATTTAATTATAAATAGGACTAATTATTAGGAGGGATATTAATGTTAAGTAAGAAAATGGAAGAACAATTAAATGAACAAATAAATGCTGAAATTTATTCTGGATATCTATACTATGCAATGGAAGCATACTTTGAAGATGAAGATTTAAATGGTTTTGCAAACTGGATGCATGTTCAAGCTCAAGAAGAACTTTTACATGCAGATAAATTCTTTAAATATATTAATGAACGTGGTGGAAGAGTAAAATTAGATAGTATTGAAGCCCCAAAAAATAATTGGGATTCACCTCTAGAAGTATTTAAAGAAGCCTATGAACATGAAACAAAAGTTACTGAAAGAATTAATAACTTATATGACCTTGCTTTAGAAGAAAAAGATCATGCAACTGCTTCATTCTTGAAATGGTTTATTGATGAACAGGTAGAAGAAGAAGCTTCTGCTGATGAAATAGTTAATAAGTTAAAAAGAATTGGAGATTCCGGACATGGTATCTTTATGTTAGATAATGAGTTATCAAATAGAATGCTTGATACAGCAGAATATGCTGAAGATGGTGAATAAAGGGTAATATCATTGATAATATATGTCATGAGTTTTCAAATTGAAAAACTCATGGCATATTTTTATCTAATTTTACCAAATAATGGTCTGGGGGTTGTATAAATGGGTATTTTTGATAAGTTTAAAAAATTATTTACACCTTCCTCTGATTCTAAAATTATAAAACTATTTATTGAGGATAAAAAATGTGG
>JBEPXG010000244.1:0-2471 GCA_041642015.1 Halanaerobiales bacterium | reverse complement strand
TCAGAGGACCTTTGATTTTATGGGGGTTGTCCGTGGGTTTGACCAAAATGAAAATGAAGTATTAATCGAAGTTAGACATAAGTTTTTTAAAGGTGATGTAATTGAAATCTTAAAACATGATGGTACTGTTCAAAAAGAAACTGTAGACTATATAATAAATGAAGAAGGTATTGAGGTTGAAGATGCTCCTCATCCTAAGGAGATTATTAGAGTTCCGGTGAAAAATAATTATGATAAGCTGGAAGTTGTTAGAAGAGAGGTTAGAAAGTAATGGAAGTTAACACAAAGAGAATTGTGGCAAAGATACCACAAGAAGAAATAGTGTTTGTAGATATGGTATTTAAATCCTTTGAAGGTATTGCAATGCTTACAGTAAGCAAAGATGATTCTGGAGAGATATACCTTGATGTTACCGAAGGTACCAGGGATCTTGTCTTAGATATTTTAAAGGATTTAGGTAATAAATTTGAGGTAGAAATTATTAGCACTTAAAATATTTGACAAGTCATTATTAATTAGTTATGATTACTGTAAGAAAGAAGTTGTTCAATTCGGGGGCTGTTATATTGAAGAAATTATATCCAGATTGTTATTATGAAAGTATTTTTGATATCAAAATAGCTGATTTAAAAGATGCTGAAATCAAAGGAATTATAGTTGATATTGACAATACAATTATTCCCTGGAATGACAAAAATATAAGTGATGAAGTATTTAACTGGTTTAAAAAATTTATAGAAGAAGGTTTTAAATTATGTCTTATATCTAATGGAATGAATAAGAGAGTTGAGTACTTCAGAAATCAACTGGACATCCCAGCAATAGGTAATGCTGTGAAACCTAGGAAGAAAGCATACATAAAGTCTTTAAATATACTTGATCTAAAAAGAAATGAAATTGCTGTAATTGGAGATCAAGTATTTACAGATGTACTAGGTGGAAACAGAATGGGCTTTATGACTATTTTAGTTGACCCTTTAAATAAAAACGAATTTTTCACAACGAGATTAATGCGGCTGTTAGAAAAGTTCGTTATAAAAAGAGGGATGTACCATGATTGATTAATGGAGGGATTATTATGTTTTACAATAAAATGAAGAAGATACTTATGGTTTTAGTAATTACAATGTTTATTTTTGTAAGTTATGTTAATGTAGTGAAAGCTGATGATTTTTATGACTTAGGCACAAGAGTGTTGGAGTATGGAGATGAAGGCTCTGATGTGGCAATATTACAACAGAGATTAACTAATATGAATTTATACAATGGAAAAATAGATGGTATATATGGAAAGAAGACAGTTGAAGCTGTGAAAAGACTACAAAAAGCCAACGGCTTAAAGATTGATGGTATTGCGGGTAATTCCACTTATCAATACTTACCTAATGACAATATCTATGATAGAATGGATATTTCTAGGGAACAAATAATACTGTTGGCAAGAGTTATTCACGGTGAAGCTAGAGGAGAAAGCTTTACAGGTAAAGTTGGAGTTGGAGCTGTTATCTTAAATAGAGTAAAAAGCAATGAATTTCCTAACACAATAAGAGAAGTAATTTTACAGAGAGGACAGTTTAGCAGTTTGTTAGATGGACAGGCGAACTTTTTCCCTGACCAAGTTTCAATGAATGCTGCTAAGACTGCATTAGTTGGATATGATCCAACTCATAGTTCTTTGTTCTTTTACAATCCTAAAATAGCGACTAACTTAACCTGGATATCACAAAGACCGATAACTAAAAAAATTGGAGATCATGTTTTTGCTAGATAAAGACAAAAAAAGTAGCACCTGTTTTAATAACTAGGTGCTACTTTTTTATATTCTATTCATCAACTTTATCATTCATTTTGTCCATACATTTTTTACAAATTGTTCTACCTTTGTATTCAAATGTATCATCAGCACTTCCGCAGAATATGCAAGCGGGCTCATATTTTTTTAGTATTATTTTGTCATCCTCAACAAAAATTTCCATGGGATCTTTTTTATTAATATTCATTGTTTTGCGGAGTTCAATAGGAATCACCATTCTACCGAGGTCATCTATTTTTCTAACAATTCCTGTAGATTTCATCTTCCCACCTCCTTAATTATATATGAAACACAATTTGTTTTTCTCGTATATAGTTTAATTATACTATTTATTACATATTAAGTCAATAGTTTACAATTTAATCACATTCGTGATAGAATTAAAATAGAGTAGTTAAATTGTCCTAATTTTTTATAAGGGGGAGCTTTTTTATGGAAAAAAATTTTGATAGATTTAAAAAGATACTGTTAGAAAATGACTATAGATTAACAACACAACGTAAAGAAATTCTGAGAGTTTTTTTAAAACATAAAGAAAAACACTTTAATGCTGAACAACTTTCAGATATACTTAAAAATAGAGATGGTAATATAGGACTAGCTACAATTTATAGAAACTTAGAGTTATTTCATAGACTTGGTATTTTAAAACAACTAG
>JBEPXG010000243.1:1016-2475 GCA_041642015.1 Halanaerobiales bacterium | reverse complement strand
ATTCTAACTATTATAATAAAGTCCTAAAGAGGTGCGCCTTAAATGATATATAAATTTGTTAAAGAATATATTTAATATAATTATGCAAAAATTTGCTTTATTAAAGAAAATAACAATCTTATTATTTCTTTTATTTAACTATTTTTGGTATTTTTTATTTATTTACGTAAAAATATATGTTAAATATGATAAAATATAAAATAACTCGTGCTTAGCACGGGCAATCACCTAGTTTGGATATAAATAGAGGGTTGAGTGGTCAAACCAACTAATGTTAGTGTTTGGTGGATCAGATAGTTGAAACAGTTTATTGACACAAATAATTTTATTTTGAACAAAATGCTTATAAGCACTACATCTAGGTTCATAAATTAAAAAAATTACGCTATATGCAGTGTAAAAATTTTATTTTTCTAAAATGATTAAATACATAATTTTATTGTTCTTATATTTCAGTATATCAAATTACTGTGTACCTCAATCTATCAATTATGATGAGATTATTTTACCTGAAGATGTCAACGAAATAGATTTTAAAGAAAAACTAGTTCAATTAGCCTGGAATAATTTACCTACTGTAAATATTAGTAAAAATGAGGTGTTAATTGCTGAGAAAAATTATGCTTTGGCTAAATACAATTTTCTGAATAGCGTAAGCTTTACAGCCAATATTAATGAATTTGTCATAGACCCTTCTCAAGATATTAATAATAGAGCTCAATTTTTTCCATTATACAATTTTAGTCTTTCTATTCCCTTAGGAATTTTTGTTTCATCCCCACTTGAAACCAAAATTTCAAAATTACAAGTTGACAATCAAAAAGAGTTAGTCAATGCGCAAAAACTTGAAGTAAGGTCGACTGTGCTAACTAGTTACGAAAATTATATTTACACCAAAGAAATGCTTGAAATTGAAGTTGAGTTATTAGAATCTTCTTATGCTGGATATCTTGTAGCTGAACAAAAATTTAAGAATGGAGAAATACTAATAGACGAATATAATAACATCTTAACTTCCTATAATAATAGGAAAATTAATCACTTAACAGCAGTTAAAAACTTTAATATAGCCAAAATTCAATTAGAAGAAATTATTGGGGTACGAATTGAGGATATTAAACGATAGCGATCAGCATTTAAATTGAAAAATATAGGAAAGAATGTTTGGTTATCCGGTGGTTTTTTTAGTAGTATTAATAGAATAAGTACTTTTTTAGCCGGACTTGTCACATTCTATATTTTAATTAGAATTTTAAGCAAGGACGAATATGGTACGTGGATTTTATTTTTATCAGTAACGTCCTTATTGGAAGCAAGCAGGAACTCATTTACCTCTATTGCATTAATTCGCTTTCTTACTGGAATTGAAGATGACCAATATATTTATGAGCAAAATGCCTCATTATTGGTAAATCTTTTTTTAGCATTAATAGTTATTATTATTATTATTGCTATTGCA
>JBEPXG010000243.1:0-1006 GCA_041642015.1 Halanaerobiales bacterium | reverse complement strand
GCTTGCGCAGCAGTTTTAACACGGCCGGGTCAGGGACAAGCGCGACAAACCAGAACGACGTCTGGCTTAGCCTTCCCCTTCTTCATTTCGCTCTGCTGTACAATCTGTCGCCGTGTCCGCATCAAACTATCCCTTATACCCAAAACAAAAAACCCCGCCTCTCTATTTTGAGAAACAGGGCATTTATTGTTCAGTTCATGGCAACCTCGCTGTTAAGGTTAGAACTTTATTACTAATTTTAGCAATTTATCATGGCATCTCAATAGTAGCTGCCACTATTGTTTCCTATTCAATATCTAAAAAATACTTTAAATTAAATTTTAACTTTAAAGTTAAATTAGTTAAAAAACACTTCAATTATGGAATTTTTGGGTTTGGATCTAATGTATCGTCTATGATTTTCAAAAACTCTGATAATTGGATGTTAGGCACAATTCTTTCAGCTAGTGCCGTCACTATGTATAATCCAGCTTTACGAATTGCCAATTTATTTGAAGTACCATTAACAATTGTATCTTCTGTTTTTTTTCCTGAACTTTCAAAAAGGATAAAGAACGATGGAGAAGGAGTTGCAAAATATTTATATGAAAAATCGGTAGCAGTACTATTAGCAATATTGCTTCCGGTAATGATAATAATTTTTATTTTTTCTGAGAAGCTTATAATTCTGTTAGCTGGTTATGAATTTATAGAAGCTGCAAATATTTTGAGAATCACTATTTTTTATAGCTTATTAGTTCCATTTTACAGACAATATGGTATTACATTAAATGCATTAGGAAAAGCCAGATACAATTTAACTACTGTTATAATTACAACATTACTTAATTTAGCTTTTAATTTTATATTTATAAAATATTTTGGATTCATAGGAGATGCTTATGGCACCTTATTAGCTTATTTTATAGCTGTTGTCATATCTGTATTATTCCTGAATAAATATTTAAATATGAATATTATAAATATTTTCATTTATCTAATACAATTTTATAAGACATCTATATCT
>JBEPXG010000242.1:0-2494 GCA_041642015.1 Halanaerobiales bacterium | reverse complement strand
TAAGTTTTCTTCAATTCTTTTTAACTCTTCGAGTTCTTCTAATACCGACTTTTCTCCACCTTTGGCTTGTTTCTCAACTTTTTCTTTTCTTCTTTCAATAGACTCTAAATCAGCAAAAATAAGTTCTGTATTAATAATTTCTATATCTCTAACCGGATTAATATCTCCCTCAACATGGGTGATGTTTTCATCTGTAAAGGTTCTTACAACCTGGGCAATAGCATCAACTTCTCTAATATGTGATAAAAACTTATTACCTAATCCCTCTCCTTTACTTGCACCTTTAACTAGTCCTGCTATATCAACAAACTCAATTGTAGCATGAGTCTTTTTCTCTGGTTGGTAAATTTCATTTAATTTTTCTAACCTTTGATCTGGTACTTCAACAACCCCTACATTTGGATCAATTGTACAAAAAGGATAGTTCTCTGCTCCCACTTGTACACTGGTTAAAGCATTAAATAGTGTTGACTTTCCTACATTTGGTAAACCTACGATTCCTATTTGCATCTAAATCTTGCACTCCTTCATTGTTTAAAAAATTATTTTGTCATTTTTTCATGACACCAAATGCCATTATACACTATTTAATGAAAAAATCAAAGTAATTAGACAACCTATTAGTTTAATATTTTTAATAAGTCCAGTTAACAAATTCTTGATATCTAGCTTTTGTTTCTCTTATTCCTCTTTTATATATTTTTAAAAGCTCTTTAGGATTCATTTCTAAACCATTCATATTTAGATCTCTATTTGGTCTAAATACAAAAACCTTTTCCTGGTTTTCAAGTTCATCTATTAAATTCATGGTTTCATTATATAATTTATAGCGTTCTCTTAGTTTTTCCACCAACTGAGGATAGTCTCTAATTAATATTTTTAAAAAAATACTGGATCTCTTTGGTTTTAATCTAAAACCTTTATGTTTAGTTAATATAATAACATTTTTTTCATACCCATCTTTAATTGCTTTCTTTAATGGGATTGGATCTGCAATTCCACCATCATAGTAATAATTATCAAAAATCTTAACCGGTTTAGCAATAAGTGGAATACTGCTTGATGCTCTCAATATTCTTTGGCCAAAAAATCTAGGATCAAAATCACTTGCTTTAAAGTATTCTGGTTCAGCTGTATTACAGTTTGTAACTGCTGCTTTAAAAACAGTTTTTGAATTAGAAAAAGTTTTATAATCAAAGGGAACAATCTCATCAGGTAATTTTTTAAATAAAAAATCCATACCAAAATAATTACCTTCTTTAATTAAATTCTTTATTCCTGCATACCTCTCATCTTTTACCATCTCTACAAATACTTTTTTGTTTCTATCTCTTTGTTCTGCTACAAAATTTGCTCCATTATTTGCTCCAGCTGAAACTCCAATAAGATAAGGAAACCTAACACCTTTTTCCATCAGATAATCTAAAACTCCAGCAGTATAAGCTCCTCTCATACCACCACCTTCTAAAACTAAACCAGTCTTTTTGATATCCATATATACATCTCCTGTTTTAAAGACGCCATTTAGAAATAATAATGGAGACTTAAATATATTATTAGTAATTTTTATACATAAAAACTATATCATTATTAATTTTATAACCTTTGTTTTCATAGAATTTTTTTGCTTGTGTTCTTCTTTCAGTTAATAAAACTACTGTATGTATATCTTCTTTTTTTAGTTTTCTTTCAAGTTCCTTCATTAATTTAGTTCCAATACCTTCACCTTGGAAATTTGAATCCACAAAAAATTCTCTTATATAGAATTCATAACCTTCACACCACTTTATTGTATGTCCAAACAAAGCTCCGATTACTTTATCGTCTTTTATATATAGTAAAGATTTAAAACCAGGAGTATTAACTATATCTTGAAGAAATTCTTCAGCATGTTTATTTGATTTCCAATTATCATTCCAGGGTTCTTTACTAAATACATCGATAAAAAGCTCTACTGTTTGATCTAAATACTTATTTTCATAATTTATAATAGACTCCATTTTTAGTCTCCTTTATATGGATTGTATACATATCCAATACACAATCGAGGTTTTAATGCATCATCATCTTCTATTATATCAAAGTTTTCTTTTACTTTTTCAAAATCTTCTACTGAAGATTCACCTCTTAAGTTCCAACAGTTAAACCCCCTATTTAATAACTTATCTTTTAAATCATTATTAGGTTTTACACTAAACTGCCAGTGTCTTTCTATTTCTTTCATTCCCAGTTTTTCATAATACTTTTGTGCATTCTTATCTTGACTAAACCAAACAGTTTGTTTAATATTATATTTTTCTTTTAATATCTCATGTGTTTTATCAATTAATTTTTTACCTAATGACATTCCCCTATAATCTCTATGTATACCAAATTCCCAGACAAATCCATAGTCATCTTTTATAAAATCTATTACCTTTGAATTAATCTCGGTTGTAATAAAACCTATAATATCATCATCTTTTTTAATAACTAGATCTATTGTTTCATTATC
>JBEPXG010000241.1:0-2499 GCA_041642015.1 Halanaerobiales bacterium | reverse complement strand
TGTTGCTAAGGCAGCACCACCAACTCCCATTTCAGGAAATATTGATATCCCAAAAATTAATAATGGGTCTAAGATTATATTTAATACTACAGAAAAAAACATCATAATTGAAGGTGTTTTAGTATCCCCTACTCCTCTTAATATTGATGAAAAAATAAAAAAGACAAACATAAAAGGAATACCAGAAAAAATAATTCTTAAATAATTTGTTGCCGGGCCAACAATTTGAGGTTCTGCTCCCATTAAGATGATTATCTTTTCAGCAAAAATAAAACCAATTATCCCAATAACTATTGATAGAGTTACTATAAAAGAAAATAACTGACCTATAATATTATTAATTCTTTTAATATTACCTTTTCCCTTATGCTGAGCAATCAAAGCAGTACCGGCGATTGTTAAACCTGCAGCAATTGAAATCATCATAAATACAATTGGAAAACTAATTGAAATAGCTGCTACAGCTTCTGCACCAACTCTACCTAACCAAATAGTATCAGCTAAATTGTAAAGTGTTTGCATAAGTTGACTTAACATAATAGGCCAAGCTAACTTTATGAGCGATTTTGTAATTGGTCCTTCTATTATATAATCATACTTTAAGGAATTTTTATTTATATTTTTCATATTTTCAACTCCGAAATTTTCCATAAACTTTTTTAAAAAGAAAAACCCCGTATAAAACGGGATTTTATATGTTCTTACTTATTATATTTATATTTTGATAAAAAGTCAAAGTAAAAGATAATTAAAGCAACTGCAACTAATATAAACTCAAAAATCAATACAATAATTGTTATATTATTAGATAATATCTCAAACCAACCTGGAATATTTTCACTCACTTTGCTTGCAGTTTTAACAAAATTGGCCATTGCTATTTGTCCAGAAGCAGCTAATGAAGACAGAGAAATTACACCTAATGAAGCTATGGCAGAGATACTGATTCCTCCAAGAGATAGTAAAAGTGCAAATGCTAATCCAGCTACACTAAATACTCCTGCAGATAGAATACCAAATGAAAGAATTCCAATACTAATTCCTCCAATTGCAACTAGACCATAAGCCATTTTACCTAAAGCAATAACTCCTCTTGCTTTGCTACCAATAGCAACAATACCTTTTGCAACATCATAATCACCTTTATCTTTGTTAAAGCCACTACTTATATTAATAAGAGGTAAGTTACCGACTTTCATTTTTGTCTTCATATTTAGATGTGGAACTTTGGAAGAATATTTCAAAGTATTAATAAGTCCTAAATCTTCAATATATTCACTGTTTTCTTTTGTTAGTCTATGGGCTTTATATATTGCAGGTTCCATTTCTTCATTAAATGCAACCTTATCATCATCATACTTACTTAAAATATCATCTATTTCTTGACTTACTTCTTTAATAATAACTTTACTTTTTTTATTATTTAAAAATAGGTTTCTTTTAAATAACTTCATATATTCTTTTTTTACATTCATGCTTACACCTCTATAGTTTATTATTATACTTCAATTAATTCATATTCAATATTACCTAGACCAAGTTCTTGTCCATAAGTAAGTTGTATTGTACCTTGTGTATGATCTCTTGCACCTTTAAACTTATCTTCTCCACTTTCATAATTATCTTTTAAATAGGAATGTTTAAATCCATGTTGTTTATTAACTAAATCATAACTTGCCTTATCTAAGGCAACTGGATCTTTTGATGCTAATATACCAATATCTGGAACTAATGGAGCATCACTAAATGGAGCACAATCACATTCAGGTGTAATATTAAGTAAAAAGTTAATATATCCTACCTTATCCTTTTTATTTTTTACAGCTCCATAAGCATATTCAGTTAATTTTTCCATAAATGGACCAATTTCAGAATCCCAGTCCATTCCAATTGCATCAACTGGACATGCTGTTATACATTCTCCACAACCAATACATTTTTGAGGATCAATTACAGCAAATTCTTCTACTACAATTGCTGATTCTGGACATACTTCAGCACATTTGCCACAAGCTATACAAGTATTATTATCAGATTGTATTTCTACACTATGTTGATCTTTTTTACCGGCTGCAGGGGCACAACCCATTGCAATATTTTTTATTGAACCTCCAAATCCAGCCATTTCATGACCTTTAAAGTGAGACATTACAATCATTGAATCAGTATTAACAATATCAGATGCTATTTTTACATTTTCAAAATGTTTACCATTGATTTTTACTTCTAAAAAGTTTTGACTCTTTAATCCATCAGCAATAATTACAGGTGCATCTAATACAGAAAAGTTAAAACCATGTAGATTTGCAATTCTATGATGGTCTACAGAATTATGCCTCATCCCAGAATAAAGAGTATTAGTATCTACAACAAATGGATTACCCTTATTTTCTTTTATTTTATCTACTACCTGTCTGGCAAATACTGGATTTATGTAACCATCATTTCCTTCTTCACCAAAATGGATCTTAATCGCTGTTAAATCATCATCAGAAATTA
>JBEPXG010000240.1:0-2613 GCA_041642015.1 Halanaerobiales bacterium | reverse complement strand
GTGAATCCTTTATTGGTTTTAATGCTTTATGTAATTTTTCACTTTTTTCATTTGGTAATTTATCTATATTTATAAAATAATCATTTGATTTAAATACACCTTTACCCTTATAATTATGGAGTTCATGTACATTTAAATCTATATCTTTTAAAATATTAAGTTTATGACCTATTGCATCAATAAAACTACACTTGCCCTTTTCATTAACAATACATATTTTTCCATAATCAGCTTCAGGTACAATATCTATAGCTCTTTTTAATAAATCGGAAAAAAATTCATATTCATTATTAAGTGATTTTTCATTCACGTTTGTAACTAGATCAATCATTTTAGTAAATCTTTTGTTTAATTTATCAAACTCAATTAATGATTGCTCTAATTCCTCATTCATTGCTATTATCTCTTCATTATATGAAGTTAATTCCATATTTTTATCGATAAGTAATTCTTTTTGATTTTCAATTTTTTTAATTCTCTCTTTTTGTTCAGTAACATCACTAAATATTGTAATAAATTGACCCTTTTTAGGTGAAGTAACTGTAATATTAAAATATTTTTTTAGTGGTGGAAAGTATGCTTCAAATTCTGTTGGTTTCCCTGTTTCTGCTACTTTAATATACTTATCAAAAAATGGGGGAGTATCAGACTCATAAATATCAGAAGCTAATGAATTGATTGCCTTTTCTGCATTAATATTTAATATATTTGTATAAGCATTATTTACATCTATTATTTTATAATCAACTGCTTTATCCCCATCATAAATAATTTCATGTAAACAAATACCTTGCTTAATATTATTATATATTGCTTTTAACCTTTTATTATTAATTTCATATTTGCTTTTCACTTCAATTTTTTCATTTATTTCTTTTTTTAGTATATTATTTTGATAAATTATTTTTAAATCTGACTCTATTAATTCTTTATAGTGTTTCATTAGGTCTTTAAATTTCTTTTTGAAATTTCTTTCCTTATTATCAAACACACATAAAGTACCAAATATATCTCCATTAGGCCATTTTATTGGATACCCCATATAAGAAATAAGATCTTTTTTGATTTTAAAATTATTGTTTTTTAATTTATTAACATTATTAATAATAAGTTTTTTGTTATTTGAAATTACTTTTTCACAATATTTGCCTTTAAAACTTAAGTTTTGTCCTCTTTTAAAATGAATTTTATTTTTATTATAAACATTAATTATTTTTATTTTGTTTTGTTGACCCTTTGTAACTAAGGCATTTTCAATATTCATTAATTCTGCTAAAGTATCAACTAATTCTTGCCATTTTTTAAGATGCTCTTTTGATACATTTATGTTATAAGTTGACATAGTATATTAGCCTCCTAAGTTAAAAACTGATATATAATTTTTATTAAAGATAAATATTAGTTTTCCTTTATTTATACTTATATTAAAATTATAGTTTTTCTATTCTATTTTTACCCTTTTCCTTAGCTAAATAAAGAGCATCATCAACTCTTTTAATAAAATCATCAATATTTTCATTTTTAATATACTCAGTAACACCAAAACTAAATGAAACATTAAAAGAATCAATAATAGTCTTTTTACATATTTTTTCTTTTAACCTAGAAATTAACTCAATTGCATTATCAATATTAGTATTTGGAAGAATGATAATGAATTCATCTCCACCATAACGTGCAAATGTATCTGATTTTCGTAATTGTTTATTGATAAATTTACTTACTTGTTTCAAAATATCATCAGCAACATAATGTCCATAAGTATCATTTATTTTTTTAAAATCATCAATATCAAACATTACCAATGATAATTTGTTACCATATCTATTAGATCTACTAATTTCTTTTTCTAATTCTTTCATGAATTTAGCTCTATTATATATACCTAACATATAGTCGGTTTCAGATAATATTGTTATTTCATCTATTTTTTTGTTTTTATCTTCAATAATTTTTTTATAGGTTTTATGGTTTAAAATAATAATTAATAATATTAAAATGAAAATCATAAATAAGATACCTGTAAAAATTGTATAAATTGTATCTTTTAGTTCCTTATTCATATTATTTATATTTGCTATAGATACTAAATAAAAGTTCGTATTTAATAATTGTCTATAATCAACTACAATATTATCATCAAATGTGGAACCTCTAATATTATTTTTATCAACTATGGAATAATTTATATTAGGTTTATCTAACTCAGTTAATATATTACTCATATCAAATGCCGCAATATCTTGACCTATTTTTTTATTATTTGCTATTATTGGAGAATTAATAATTACAATATCTTCTTTCATTAATAGATATAATTTGGTTTTTAAATCATCATTTTTATATGAATCTAGACTTATATCCATATCATTTTTGATATATCTTGCTACAACATTATCATCAGTAATTCTAACTGTTTTAATTATATTTTTTAATACTTGAGCACCATCACTATATTTTTCTTGAGTATATATTACTAAATCTTCCTTTTCTATTACATTATTACTGTAGTCTAATAATTTATTTTTGATCATTGTTCTACTAGATAGACTTTCTGTAGCTTCTATTGATCTATTAAAGAAATTTTCAATATTAATTTCTGCAATAGAAATA
>JBEPXG010000239.1:0-2632 GCA_041642015.1 Halanaerobiales bacterium | reverse complement strand
AGATTAAAGATGATATTTATTCAGTTGGTGTAATTGACTGGGATAGAAGACTATTTGATGAGTTGATTCCACTTCCAGATGGAACCAGTTATAATTCTTATATAATCAAGGGCAGTCAAAAGACTGCATTAATCGATACAGTTGAACCGGACTTTGCGGAAGATTTAATTAAAAATATTAAAGAAAGTGATGTTACTAATATAGATTATATCATTGCAAACCATGCGGAACAGGACCACTCAGGTTCTATTCCACATATTTTAGAAGTATATCCAAATGCAACAGTTTTAACAAGTGAGAAAGGTAAAGATATGTTAATGAACCTTTTAGAACTTGATGATGATACCATTGAGGTCGTAGGTCATGAAGATAATATTTCATTAGGTGACAAGACACTTGAATTTATAGATACTCCTTGGGTACATTGGCCTGAAACAATTTCAACTTATCTAAAAGAAGACAATATCTTATTCTCATGTGACTTCTTTGGATCACACTTGGCAACAAGTGATCTTTATGTTGGGGATGAAAGTGAAGTATATAGAGCAGCAAAAAGATATTATGCTGAGATAATGATGCCTTTTAGAAAAGTAATTAAAGCTAACTTAACAAAAGTTGAAAATTATGAGATAGATATGATAGCTCCAAGTCATGGTCCTATTTATGATAATCCAGAACTAATATTAGACGCATATAATGATTGGACAAGTGATGATGTAAAACCTGAAGTTGTAGTACCATATGTATCAATGCATGGTAGTACAGAAGAAATGATAGATTACTTTGTTAATAAACTAATTGAAAAAGGTATAAAAGTTAAACCATTTAATATGGCAAAGATGGATCTTGGTGACCTTGCAATTTCTTTAGTAGATGCATCTACAGTTGTATTAGGATCACCAACTGTCTTAACAGGTCCACACCCATTAGCAGTATATGTAGCATATCTTGCTAATGCATTAAGACCAAAGACCAAATATGCTTCTATAATAGGCTCATACGGATGGGCAGGTAATATGGTTGATGATGTTGTAGGAATGCTAGACAAATTGAATGTGGACTTATTTGAACCTGTTATATCAAAGGGTAAAGCAACTGAAGAAGACTTTAGAGATATTGATAGACTTGTAGAAGAAATTGAAGAAAAACTTAAGTAGTCATTAAAATATATAAAAATAAATAGATTTATCAAAGGGAGCTAATATTATTTAGCTCTCTTTTTTTTGTATTATTAACATAATATAGAAATTAAATTTCAATTAACAGGCAGGAATTAAACAAATTACTATAGAATAAGTATAATTAGTATTTATTGTAAGTTTGGAGGGCATACATAATGAGTGAAAGCAATGCAGAAAGCAAAAATGTAAAAAAATGGGTCATTATACTAGCTATAATATTTATTGCTTTATTAGGATCATATTTTTATAATTACTATAGTTATTTTTTAGGTGTTGAAGGTGTAGAAGAAAATTTTACTACAGAAATTAATATGTTAATAATTGGTCAAGATGATAAAGAAAGTGTGGAAGATGGAAAAATCTATTCTGATTCAATAATGATAGCTAATTTAAAACCTGAAGATACAGAGTTAGATATAACTGTAATACCATCAAATAATGTTTATGATGATAAATTTTTAAAAGAATATGATAGACAAGAAATAACATCAATATTAGAAGAACAATTTGGTAATAGACCTAACTATTATTTTGTTATTGATTATGAGGGTTTTAAAAATATAGTCAATTTAATGAGTGGAATAGAAGTTGAACTTAATGAAGAGTTCAAAGTTCCAGAACTTGGTCTTTACCTTTCCGAAGGAAAGAATCTATTATCTGGTCAAGAAGCATTAAATTATGCTAGATTCTATAACCCAAATGAAGATGAATTATCAAGAATAAATAGACAACAACAAGTTATTCAAGGATTTGCTGATAAAGTATTCCAAAAGAACACTTTACTAAACATACCTAAGTTATATCAAACAGTTATGGAAACTGTAAAAAGTGTTGAAACAAACTTGAACTATGATTTAGCAATACGTGCTTATCGTTATATAAATAACACAAATGATTTTAAAATCAATTACAATATATTGGAAAATATAGGAGAAAACTAAAAAATATATAAACGGAAGTATTTAAAAGTATTAAAGAGTATGATACAATATATTTAAGTTAATCAAAGATATTTATCTTTAAACACTTTGACTTAGCATTATCTTTTGTGTATACTATTTATTGCTGGATGTAAACATCCAAGCAAGTTTTCACAATAAAGGGCGAATAGCTCAGCTGGGAGAGCACCTGCCTTACAAGCAGGGGGTCACAGGTTCGAGCCCTGTTTCGCCCACCATTCACGGAGGCGTAGCGAAGTGGTTGAACGCGCCGGCCTGTCACGCCGGAGATCGCGGGTTCAAATCCCGTCGCCTCCGCCATTTTTTGTGGTGGGATAGCTCAGGCGGTAGAGCAGTGGATTGAAAATCCACGTGTCGCCAGTTCGAATCTGGCTCCTACCACCATTTTTAATTCAAATATGAAATGCGGAAATAGCTCAGCTGGTAGAGCATCTCGTTGCCAACGAGAAGGTCGCGGGTTCGAGTCCCGTTTTCCGCTCCATTATGGCGGCA
>JBEPXG010000238.1:0-2647 GCA_041642015.1 Halanaerobiales bacterium | reverse complement strand
CAAACTTTAGAAACTTGCATTATAGGTCTCCATTGAACTTCATTGTGAACTTTGTTTTTCATTAATTAATATACAATTCTATATTCTAGATATATTAAAATTGTAGTCGACATTGATCAAAACTCAGTTTTTATTGTTAATCTTCGTCTTTCACTACTTCTATTATCTTTAGTTGGTGATCATTTGAAGCTTGTAAACCATTTTCATGGAGTTTCAATCTTGGCTTTTTATGGGTTCTATTTATTTTCTTGAATCTCTCTCCTAGTTTTTGGTAATCTCTAATCCTATTTTTTTAGTATTTTTATTATTTGAAGACATTTGTGCCCCTCACACTCATAGCAGGAAAAAATAGAATATATATTTAATAATTAAATATATAAATAGTCTTAAACACAAAACAAACTTTTATTACACTAATGAAAATCTGTGTTTTTATGTAAACTTTAATAAACTATTCTTACTTTGCTTTAGTCCTTAGACGTATGCAAACACAGAAAAGGAGAGCTCTTTAAAAAGATTTAGAAAGGGTAAGATTTAGAACTTTGTGTTAATACAGTCTGCAGGGATACTAACCAGTACTAAAAATGCGTTTTGAGAATCATTTGTTTATTTATACTCCCTCTTACCTCTGTGTGAGGCTTCACTATATCTCATACTATTAATGGTTATAAATATAATTACTTATATAAAATGTTCTTAAAAGGAAGTTCTTAAAAGGAAGTTATTAAGAAGAACTTCTCTAAGACTGTTTACTGATAGTAGTGTTGCAAATATTTAAATTTGACTATTGTAAATAGTTAAGATTAATATCAATTATATATAGAAATATGTAATTGTTGAATTTGTCAACATATAAAGAGGTGATATGTACGATATACCTAATAAGCTTGAAGAGAAATACTATCTCTTATTAAGAAACGTTACCGAAAACATAACAAACACCCTGAAAATTAACGAGTCTTTTGAGACGATTCTGAACACTCTTTTGTACATTTTTCCAGCTAATGCGGGAATGATATTAATCAAGCAAAATGGGTATTTAAAGGTTATAACTACCAAGGGGTTTCGGAACGTTAAGCCTGGAACCCTGTTTCATATCAAAGAAGTAATTCATGTTAAAACAAATGAACTTACTACTAATTACATAGAAGATAATGATCACAACGAATTATTTTCCATCCCTTTCATAAAAGAAAGCAAAATGAAAACATCATTGTATTCACCTGCCTATTTGAATAACGAATTTATAGGCCTTGTCTTGTTGTCATGGCAAGATATCCGTAAAGAAAGTAGAGAAGAAAAATCTCTTCTTAAGTCAGCAGCACAACTTATTTCACTCGGACTTCTTAATTCACAGATGTATGAAAAATCAGAAGAGCTTAGGAAAGAATTGGAAAATAATATTTCAGAACTCTCTAGAAAAAATCGTTTTCAAAATGCATTAAAAAGGATAAGTGAGGAGATACATAAAACTATTGATTTACAGGAAGTTCTCGATAAAGCTGTACAAATAATTAGCGATAACGTAGAAAGGGCTGACAATGCTTGCATATACTTTGTAGAAGGAAATGAAGCAGTAATGAAATGTTATGAAGGATATCCTAGCTGGTTTATAGAAAAAGTAAGCAGAATTCCCTACCCTAAAGGTTTTACATGGAAAACAATCATTAAGGGTGAACCGCAATATGTTGACTATGTTTCCCAAAATGATCCTATAGGACCTGCAGGTAAAGAGGTAGGAACAAATAGTTATGTATCTTTACCACTAATCTATGAGAACGAGTGCATTGGAGTCATAAATATAAATTCTTATTCCAAAGATGCTTTTAGTGAGGATGAAATAAATTTCCTAGAATCATTAAAATACCAGATTGAGACAGCTATAAATAACGCGAGAAAAGTAGAGGCATTAAAATCAAGTGAGCACCGTTTTTCCGCATTTATGAATCATCTCCCTGGAGCAGCAGTAATTAAAGAAACAAATGGAAAGTATCTCTATATTAACAGAGCATACGAGGATTTATTAGAAAAAAAAACACAAGAAGTAATTGGCAAAACCGTTTTTGATTTCTTTGATCAGGATTTTGCGAATCAATTAAATGAGGCCGATCTTCAAGTTATTAGAGAAAATAAAGCAGTTCAGACAATGGGGCAGACGTTCATAGGAAATAAGCTTCGTTATTGGCTAGTAAAAAAATTCCCAATAAAAGTCGATAACAAAAAATTTTTATTGGGAACAATAGCAGTTGACATAACAGAACTAAATGAAAAACAGCAAAAAATTAAAGACCAAGCTGAATTATTGAATATAGCTTCAGATGCAATAATGGTTGTTAATTTAGATGATGAACTGATTTACTGGAATAAAGGTGCAGAAAATCTCTATAAATGGACTTCTGAAGAGGTCGTAGGACGTAAACCTCAAGAATTTTTTATCAAAGATATTAACGAATACATTGAAGCACTAGATAAAATAAAAAAACACGGTGAACTGAAGGAAAAATTTAAGCACGTAACCAAAGATAACGAAGAGATCATAGTACAAAGTAGATGGACACTGGTATATGATGATATCAGTAACGCTAAAGCCATATTTATTGTTAATACGGATATAACGGAAAAAGAGAAAATAGAAAAACAATTATTT
>JBEPXG010000237.1:0-2712 GCA_041642015.1 Halanaerobiales bacterium | reverse complement strand
AATCAATTTACAATTTCAATTAAAGATGATGTTACATATACTTCACTTGAACCAGAAACAAAAATTGATTCAACACCAGAAGGCACAGTTAGATGTAAGTTCTGGGGCTTTGGTTCAGATGGTACTGTTGGTGCTAATAAAAATGCTATTAAAATTATTGGTGACAACACAGATAAATATGCTCAAGCATATTTCTCATATGACTCTAAAAAATCTGGTGGTGTAACAGTTTCACACCTCCGTTTTGGTGACCAACCAATTAAATCAACTTATCTAATTGATGAAGCTGATTATGTGGCTTGTCATAAGGATTCATATGTTGAAAGATTTGATATGTTATCAGATCTTAAACCAAATGGTACATTTGTATTAAATACAAATTGGACTAAAGAAGAACTTGATGAAAAATTACCAGGAGATATGAAAAAATATCTTGCTGATAATAATATTGATTTCTATACTATAAATGCTGTAGATATTGCACAAAATGTTGGTTTAGGAAACAGAATCAACATGGTAATGCAGACTGCATTCTTTAAATTAGCTAAGATTTTACCAGTTGATGAAGCAATTGAATATCTAAAAAATGCAATTGAAGACACTTATGGTCATAAAGGTGAAAGAATTGTAGAGATGAATAAAAGAGCTGTTGATAAAGCAATGGATGCTTTAGAGAAAGTTGATATTCCTGACAGTTGGTCAAGTGCTAAAAGTGAAGAAGAAGTAGAAGATAAAGATCTACCTGACTTTGTTAAAGATGTAGTTAAAGTTGTACAAAAACAAGAAGGAGATGACCTACCAGTAAGTACATTTGTTGGTAGAGAAGATGGACATTTCCCACAAGGTCTATCAAAGTATGAAAAACGTGGTGTAGCAGTTAATGTACCTGAATGGCAGCCTGATAACTGTATTCAGTGTAACCAATGTGCTATTTCATGTCCACATGCTGTAATTAGACCATTCTTGTTAGATGAAGAGGAAAGAGAAAACGCTCCAGAAGGTCTAAAAACTATTAAACCAATGGGTAAAGGATTTGAAGGATTAGAATATAGAATCCAAGTTAGCCCACTCGATTGTATTGGTTGTGGTGTTTGTGCAGAAGTATGTCCTGCTCCAGAAAAAGCATTACTTATGAAGCCTTTTGAAGGACAAGTTGAAGCACAAGAAGATAACTGGGATTATGTATCTGAAAATGTAACTTATAAAGAAGATAAGATGAATAAATTTACTGTTAAAGGTAGTCAGTTTGCTCAACCATTACTTGAGTTCCACGGAGCTTGTGGTGGATGTGGTGAAACTCCATATGCTAAATTAGTAACACAACTCTTTGGAGATAGAATGGTTATAGCTAATGCTACTGGTTGTTCCTCAATCTGGGGAGGTACTGCTCCAACATCTGTATATACTACAAATGAAGATGGACATGGTCCAGCTTGGGCTAACTCCTTATTTGAAGATAATGCAGAGTATGGATATGGTATGTATCTTGGAATGGAACAAGTTAGAGATCAACTTAAAATGAAGATGGAAGAAGCCTTAGATCAAGATATTTCTGATGAACTAAAAGAAGTATTTAAAGAATGGATTGAAGGTAAAGATAAGGCTGAAGCATCAAAAGAAGCTACAAATAAGATGATTCCACTTCTAAAAGAAGAAAAAGGAAACGAAAATGTTGCCTTTATCTTAGAAAATAGAGAGTTCTTAATCAAAAAGTCTCAATGGATCTTTGGTGGAGACGGCTGGGCTTATGATATAGGTTACGGTGGTCTTGATCATGTACTAGCTCAAGGTGATGATGTAAATGTATTAGTATTTGATACAGAAGTTTATTCAAATACTGGTGGACAATCATCTAAAGCTACTCCTACTGCTGCAGCAGCTAAGTTTGATGCAGCTGGTAAGAGAACTAAGAAAAAGGACTTAGGAAGAATGGCAATGACTTATGGTTATGTTTATGTAGCTCAGATTTCCTTAGGTGCTAACATGAACCAAACTGTAAAAGCCCTTAAAGAGGCAGAAGCTTATCCTGGTCCATCACTTGTAATAGCCTATGCACCATGTATTGCACATGGAATATCAGCTGGAATGAGCTGTAGTGTAGATGAAGAAGAAAAAGCAGTTGAGGCTGGATACTGGCATCTATATAGATATAATCCTGAATTAGAAGAAAAAGGAGAAAATCCATTTAGTCTAGATTCAAAAGAACCAAAAGCTAACTTCAAAGAATTCTTATTAAGTGAGGTACGTTACTCAAAACTAAAACAAGAATTCCCAGAAGTTGCAGAAGAGTTATTTGAACAGGCTGAAAAAGATGCTAAAGATAGATATAAAGCATACAAGAGATTAGAAGCATCTCTTGAACCTGATCAAGAATAAATAAAATAAAAGATAACTACTATGAAGCCGGGTGTAAAAACCCGGCTTTAATAATGTGTTTTTTAAACTTTTATAAATAAAACGGGTAAAATATTGATAGTAGCAAAAATTGCAAGAGAATATAAATTTACTGATATTGATAGTGAACATCCTAATTTCTTAATTGTAAAACACTAACTTGATAAGTATGGGTTATTGTGTTAATCTCACCATGTAAAAGAAATATAGGTAAATTAAAGGGGCGGTATATATGAAAAAGACACTTACTTTGACTTTGATCATATCTTTAGTCCTCTTTGGTTTTGGTAGCTTTATCATAGATGCACAGGGTGTTAA
>JBEPXG010000236.1:0-2785 GCA_041642015.1 Halanaerobiales bacterium | reverse complement strand
TGGTTTAAAAGGTAAGGTAAATAGTATATTTGATCATGTTATTAATATTGAGACTGATAAACATCTTGGTTTAGCAATTACAGATCAGTCAGTAATTTTAGCTCCTTATCATATTAAATTACCAAATAATAAATTTAATAAAATTATAAACCATATAAATGAAAGTAGTAATATTATTATAAAAAAAGATAAAATAATATTTGATGAAAAAGTTATAAATTATAAAAGCAAAAGAATTTATAATGGTATTATAGAAAAAACTCATTATAAAAAAGATATATTAATTGAAAATACTGAAATAGTATTAAAAAATTTTGTCAAAAGAGGTAGTTTAGATAATACTATTTTAAATTATCAAAAAATAATTAGTAAAAAAGTAAATAAATCTAATCCTTTGCAAAAACATTTTTATACAATTTTAAAAGAAATTATTAATGGTAAAAAAAGTGCAGATGATTTATTAGGATTAGGAATTGGATTAACCCCAACAGGTGATGATTTTATTGTTGGTTATCTATCAGCTGTTGAGTCAGGTTTGTGTAAAGACAAGTATCATTTTAGAGATGTTTTAACAACTAAAGATATTTTTAATAAGACCACTAGAGTAAGCGCATTACATTTAAAAGTAGTATTAGAGCATAGATATAATGCAAAATTAGTGGAATTATACAAAAATATAGATGATTCTGATATAATTTATATAAATAATGCCAAAGAGCTTATTAAAATAGGCAGCACATCAGGTGTAGATATGTTATCTGGAATATATTTTGCTTTAACTATGTAAAAATACAATTAAAAACATTATTTATTGTAAAAGTTTACAAAGGAAATAATATAATATTCTTGAATAAATTATATTGGAAACAAACTTAAATAATTAATTTTAATATATCAAGGGAGGGACTCAGTTGAAAGACAAAATTAAAGAACTACAAGAGAAAAAAGAGAAGATCGCTTTAGGTGGAGGCCCTAAGAGAATTGAGAAGCAGCATAGTAAGGGTAAAAATACTGCAAGAGAAAGAATTGACATGTTGTTTGATGAAGGAAGTTTTCAAGAAATAGGTATGTTTGTTCAACATCATTCACAAGATTTAGGAATGGATGAAAAAGAAATTCCAGCTGATGGTGTTGTAACAGGACATGGAACAATTGATGGAAGAACAGTTTATGTTTATGCCCAAGACTTTACAACTATGGGTGGTTCACTTGGTGAAATGCATGCCCAAAAAATTAGTAGAGTAATGGATCTTGCTAGAAAAGCAGGAGCACCATTTATTTCATTATTAGATTCTGGTGGAGCAAGAATCCAAGAAGGTGTAAATTCTCTTAAGGGATATGGAGAAATCTTTAAAAGAAATACTCAAAATTCCGGAGTTATCCCTCAAATTTCTGTAATTTTAGGTCCTTGTGCAGGTGGAGCAGTTTATTCACCAGCAATTACAGACTTTGTATTTATGGTAGATCATACATCTAAAATGTTCATTACTGGTCCTCAGGTTGTAAAATCTGTTACCGGTGAAGAAGTAACTGCTGAAGAATTAGGAGGAGCAAGTACACATAACCAAGTAAGTGGTGTTGCTCAATTCTTAGCAGATAATGAAGAACAAAGTTTTGAACAAATCAAAAAATTAATATCATTTATACCAAATAACAATCTAGAAGGTGCTTCAGTTGTGGAAACAAATGATGCAGCTGATAGAATTGAAGAAGACTTAAAAGATATAGTTCCAATTAATCCAAATAAAGCTTATGATATTAGAGAAGTAATTGAAAGAATAGTTGATGATAGAGACTTCTTTGAAGTTCATAAATACTTTGCAAAAAATATTGTTGTAGGTTTTGCTAGATTAAATGGACGTTCAGTAGGAATCATTGCTAATCAACCTAACTTTAAAGCAGGAACATTAGAAATTGATTCTTCTGATAAAGCAGCAAGATTTATTAGATTCTGTGATTCATTTAATATTCCACTTTTATCATTAACTGATGTACCTGGTTATTTACCTGGTGTAGATCAAGAATATGGTGGAGTAATAAGACACGGAGCTAAATTACTTTATGCATTCTCTGAAGCTACAGTACCAAAAATAAATGTAATCTTAAGAAAAGCTTATGGTGGTGCTTATATAGCAATGAACAGTAGTCACTTAGGTGCTGACTATGTATTCGCATGGCCAAATGCTGAGATTGCTGTTATGGGACCAGAAGGTGCTGCTAATGTTATCTTTAGAAGAGAAATCAAAGCTGCAGAAGATTCCGAAAAGAAACGCCAGGAAAAAATTGATGAGTACAGAGATAGATTTGCTAATCCTTACCAAGCAGCTGCAGAAGGTTATGTAGATGATGTAATTGATCCTAGAAATACAAGAGCAAGAGTAATCATGGCCCTAGAATCAGTGATTGGTAAAAGAGAAAGCAATCCAAACAAAAAACACGGTAATATACCTTTATAGAATATAAAAAGGAGGCATTAATGTGAATCCTCTAGAACTATTAAGAGATCCATCGCTTGTGCAATCAATGACATTAAGCGAAAAGATGATATCAGGTTTAATGGTTGCAATACTGGGTATGGCTATTGTATTTTTAGTACTTTTTTTACTAATGATTTTAGTAGATATACTAAAAAAAGCATTTTATTCTGAAGATATGAGTTTTAAAGAAGATAAATCAAGAGTTTCTTCTCAGAGTAAAACTCCAGTTATTGAACCTGAATTTGATGATAATAATGAAAAAGTAGCAGCAATTATGGCTGCAATTATGAGTTTAGACGGTATGAAAA
>JBEPXG010000235.1:0-2802 GCA_041642015.1 Halanaerobiales bacterium | reverse complement strand
ATCTGTCTTGAACGTCTAATGCAAATACAAACTGTGTGGCAGTCCTATATGTTGTTACAACCCTATTGACTTCCTCAGGTAACTCAACCTCTCGACCTGCCATATCTGTAATAGTTCTTTGGGCAAATATTGTAACTGAACTAAATACACTGAATAATAATACTAATGTTAATACTATAGATATTCTTTTAATATTAGTTTTCATTTCTTATTTCCTCCTACTTAGATTTTATCCGTTATTTGTAACCTCATATAACGTTTTTAAAAAAATATTTAACTATTAAGTTTTTTTGATAACTTATCAGTAAAATAATCTTTCTCTAATTTTGATAATTCAACTACTGCTTCTTTACGAAACTGTAAAAAAGTATCCATAAGTATCCTACCTTTAGTAGTTAAAGTGGAACCTCCACCATCTGATCCGCCTACTTGTTTTTCTAAAAGCTTAAATCCAAGCTTTCTCTCAAGTTTATCAATAAGCTGCCAAGCTTGACTATATGACATGTTTATCTCAGCGGCTGCTTTACTTAGAGATCCTAATTTATCCACTAAATTTAGTATATCAGCAGGACCATCACCAAATAATTTTTCATTATCTTCTTCTAACCAAAGTTTATAATTAAGTTTCACACAAACCATTCCTAACTATATTTATCTTTATAATAAATGTAATCATCATAATAGTCAAGGTCAATAATTACTCTATTATCATCGACAGGACAATATTTTACTATATCTTTATGACTATCTATGAAAGGTTTTAAACCCATCGGGCCTTCTAATTTTTTGATATCAGAAAGATACTTAGTACTTATAATTACAGGATGACCTGGCTTTTTATTATAAACTGGCATCATGATTTCTGCAGAATCTTCTTCAAACTTGTGTATAATATTATCAAATATATCTGGAGTAATCAATGGTTGATCTCCTAAAAATATTACTAGATATTTTGTGCTTTCTGACAAATGTTCAATACCTTTTTTTAGACTTGTACTCATCCCTTGCTTATAATCAGGATTTTCTTTTATGACAATTCTACTATCATTGTAATATGAAATCTTTTCTTTCACCTTATCAGATTCTGCTCCGAGCACAATTCTAATCTCATCATCGATATATTTACTATCTAATACATTATCAATTACGGTTTCTAAAATTGTTTTTTCTTTCCAGGGCAGTAACTGCTTTAACTTACCCATTCTATCTGCCTCACCGGCAGCTAAAATTACTGCAGAATACAAAATAATCACCTTCATTTTAAAGGGAGGGTTAAAAACCCTCCCATAATTTTATGTTTATATTACAACCAGATGAAGTAAGCTACAAATACTACACCAAGTACATATACTAACCAATGTACGTCTTTACCTTTACCAGTAAATAGTTTAACTAAAGGATAAATAATAAATCCTAAAGCAATACCATTTGAAATAGAATATGTTAAAGGCATAGCAATCATTGCTACGAAAGCAGGTAGGATTTCTGTGAAGTCATCCCAATCTAGTTTAGTAACATTAGACATCATCATAGTACCTACAATGATTAATGCAGGAGCTGTTGCTGCTCCGGGTACTAATCCTACTAATGGTCTAAAGAATAAAGCTAAGAAAAATAGAATTGAAACAACTACACCAGTAAGACCTGTTCTACCACCTTCTGCAACACCAGAAGCTGATTCAATATATGTTGTTACTGTACTTGTACCAAATAAAGCACCACCTGTTGTACCTATCGCATCAGCTAATAAAGCATTACTAGCTTTTGGTAAGTTACCTTCATCATCTAAATAACCTGCTTGTTGACTAACACCAACTAAAGTACCAGCAGTATCAAATAAATCAACAAATAAGAATGAAAGTAAAACACCAACCATGCTAAGTCTTAATGCTGAAGCAATATCTAGTTCAAATAGAACTTGACCCCAGTCACCCATACTAGGCATTGCAAAAAATCCATTAAATGCTGGAGTAACTCCATTTGTCCATCCAAATGCTGTACCTACTAAAATACCCCAAAGTAATGCACCTTTAATTTTTAATGCATATAAAATACCAGTAACTATTAGACCAACAATTGCAACTAAAGCTGGTCCAGACATGATATCTCCCATTGCAACTAATGTAGCTTGATCAGAAACTACAATACCTGCATTTTGTAAACCAATAAAAGCAATAAATAATCCAATACCTGAACTAATACCTGTTTTTAAACCCATTGGTATTGAATTAACTATCATCTTCCGGACTGGTGTTACACTTAAAACAATAAAAATAATACCTTCTAAAAATATTATACCTAAAGCAGTCTGCCAACTTACACCCATTCCAATAACAACTGAATAAGCAAAAAATGCATTTAAGCCCATACCTGAAGCTAATGCAAATGGATAGTTAGTTAAAAATGCCATTGCTAATGTACCTAAAATGATACCAGCAATTGTTGCAATAAAAACTCCATTAAAAGGCATTCCTGCATCACTAAGAATAGATGGATTTACAAATATTATATAAGCCATTGTCATAAAAGTAGTAAATCCAGCAATAACCTCAGTTTTAACATTAGTGTTATTTTCCTCTAATTGAAATACACTTTCTAAAAAACCTTTCTCACTCATCAAATTCCCTCCTTGTAATTAATATAAAATAATCCATATAAATGTTAACAAAGTATTCAATATTTCTAATTACTATCCCCCAACAAACACCTCCTCTATACTTATTTATCTACTCCAAGGGACACAAATCTATTCTCATCAATATCAAATAAACCTTGATCGGTTATTTTCAAAGAAGGAATTAC
>JBEPXG010000234.1:0-2839 GCA_041642015.1 Halanaerobiales bacterium | reverse complement strand
GATTATTCAGATAATATTAATTTTAAAGCAGGAGCAAATATTAATTTAGAAGGAGAGTCCTTTAAAGAAGACGTTATATATTTACAAACTGAATATTTATTTTAAATTTGTGAATTTTTAAAGGGGATTAAAATGGACCTATCAAAAAATAAAAAAATAATAAGAAATTTTGTACAACTGATTTTTTTGCTACTTTTTTCATTTTTAGCATTAAAAGGAAGTATTCAATTATGGATAATAATATTTGGAGTTGGTTTAATAATTTCATTAATTTGGGGTAGATTTTACTGTGGATGGATATGTCCAATCAACACAACTTTAAGAATCAAAGACTGGGTATATTAAAAATTAAATATTAACGTATTTGATATACCAAAATATATTAAAAAAAGCTGGATCAGATGGATTATTTTAGTAGTATTTGTTTCTACTATGATTATTAGTAGAAGACTAAATTTACAAATAAATATGATACTATATCTTTTATTAGTAGCTTTTATAATTTCATTGATTTTTGATGAAGAGATATGGCATAAGTATCTTTGTCCATATTCAACAATTTTAAATATAACAGACAAAGCTAATAATAAAAAACTAATTATTGATAATAAATTATGTAAAACATGTGGGCTTTGTACAACAAATTGTCCTAATAATATTATTTTTAAGAAACACAATAATTATAATATTGAAAGCCAAGAATGTTTAAAATGTTTTAAGTGTCAAGATGTATGTGAGTTTAATGCAATAAACTATAAATAAAACGGTCATAATATTAACTCTTTAAGGTGCTTGACTATATTAATAATGCTTGCTATACTGTTAATGCAAAACTAAAAAAAGAGCAGCACAGATAATCGCGGTAGTATAATAACTACTGAGGAAAGTCCGGGCTTTATAGGGCAGGGTGCTGGGTAATACCCAGTGGAGGTGACTCCCAGGAAAGTGCCACAGAAAATATACCGCCAAATTGGTAAGGGTGAAAAGGTGAGGTAAGGGCTCACCAATATTCAGGTGACTGGATAGTTTGGTAAACCCCATCCGAAGTAAGTCCAAATAGGGAGATTATGAAGTGGCCCGCTTTTTCTCCGGGTTGGACGCTTGAGGTAACAAGTAATTGTTATCCTAGATAGATGATTATCTTATACAGAACCCGGCTTATAGTGCTGCTCTTTTTTTAATGCAAACATATGTTTATTTATTTAACTTAACAAATTGAAAATATAGTTAAATTATGTTAAAATAAAGAGCAGAACGAAGATTTAGGAGGTTAAATTATGGCTGGACATTCTAAGTGGGCAAATATTAAACACAGAAAACAAAAACAAGATAAAAAACGAGGTAAATTATTTTCTAAATTATCTAGAAAGATAGCTGTTGCTGCCAGAGAAGGTGGCGGAGATCCAGAAATGAACGCAGATTTAGCTTTTGCTATTGATAAAGCAAAAGATAATGATATGCCAAAGGACAATATAGAAAGAGCTATAAAACGAGGAACTGGTGAACTAGAGGGTGTAGATTATAAACAATTTACTTATGAAGGCTATGGACCTGGTGGAGTAGCTTTATATTTAGATATTATGAGTGATAATAGAAATAGAACTGCTTCAGAAATAAGACATATACTATCTGAACATGGTGGAAATTTAGGTGAAGCAGGTTGTGTAGCCTGGATGTTTGAACGAAAAGGCCAAATTATTATAGATTTAAATTCTACTGATTTAAATGAAGAAGAAGTAATGATGGAAGCAATAGAAGCAGGAGCAGATGATATTGAAACGGAAGACAATATAGTAACTGTTTATACTGAAACAAAACAATTTCAAGATGTAAAGGCTGGATTAAAGAAAAAAGGATTTGAATTTGTAGAATCTGATCTCGCAATGGTTCCTAATACCACAATTAAATTAGAAAAATCTGATGCAAAGAAGATGATGAATTTAATGGAAGATCTTGAGGACCATGATGATATACAGGAAGTTTATTCTAATTTTGATATTCCAGCAGATGTGATGGAACAAATAGAAAAAGAAGAATAAACTATAAATTGCTGCTTATTTAATGGCACTGTATTTCAGTGTCATTTATTATTTGCATACATGTTTTAATAATGGGGTGATTATTTGATTATTTTAGGTATTGATCCTGGATTAGCAACAACTGGTTATGGTGTTGTTGAAAAGAAGGGTAATTCCTTTAAACTAATAGAATATAGTACCATAATAACTAGTTCTGACAAAAATGATGTTGACAGACTGTCAGTATTGTATGAAGAATTATTATCATTGATTGATAAGTTTAAACCTGAGCAAATTGCTGTTGAAGAACTGTTTTTTAATAAAAATGTAAAAACAGCTATAAGAGTTGGTCAGGCAAGAGGTGTAATATTATTAGCAGGTTCACAACAAGGAATAGAAGTTGCTGAGTATACTCCATTACAAGTAAAACAAGCAGTAGTTGGATATGGACGAGCATCAAAAAAACAAGTCCAACAAATGGTTAAAGCTCTACTTAATTTAGATGATATTCCTAAGCCAGATGATGCTGCTGATGCTTTAGCTATTTCAATTTGTCATGGTCATAGTTATGCCAGTAAAAAGAAGTGGGGAGATTTAATATGATAGGTCATTTAGAAGGAAAAATAATCTATAACTATGAAGGAAGTATTATTGTAAATGTAAATGGTGTAGGATATCAGGTTAATGTTCCCACCTTATATACAAAAAAAGATATAAATAAAAAAATAGAACTTTTTATTCATACATACATAAGAGAAGATGCTCTTGATTTATATGGATTTGAAACTGTTGAAGAAAAAAAGCTGTTTAAAATACTATTA
>JBEPXG010000233.1:0-2864 GCA_041642015.1 Halanaerobiales bacterium | reverse complement strand
CAGGCTAAAGTAGCATTAAAAGAAGCACTTGCTATGGGAGCAGATGAAGCAATTTTAGTCAGTGATCGTGCTTTTGCAGGTTCAGATACATTGGCTACATCTTATGTTTTGTCAAATGCTATTCAAAAAATTGGTGACTATGATATTATTTTCTGTGGTCGTCAAGCCATTGATGGTGATACAGCTCAGGTAGGCCCTCAAATTGCTGAGAATCTTGGTATTTCACAAGTAACTTATGCGACTAAATTTGATATAAATGGGGATTTGATAGAAGTACGTCGAGCACTTGAGGATGGTTATAGTGTAGTTGAAACAAAGCTACCTGTTTTAATAACAGTTTTAGATAAAATAAATAAACCAAGATATCCTTCTATTAAAGGTGTTGTAAATGCATTTAGTAAAATGGAAGTGAAAGTTTTATCAGCTGATGATTTATCACTAGATGATGATCGGTTAGGTTTAGATGGATCGCCGACAAAGGTTAAGAAAACTTTTGTACCAACTCATGAAAAAATGGGCGAAATACTAGATGGAACACCTGAAGAAAAAGTATCTAAACTAATCAATATTTTAAAAGACGTTAAAATTGTTTAAGGAATGTGGAGGTTATTATGCTTAAAATAAGTGAAGATAAATGTATAGGATGTAAAATCTGTATTGATAAATGCCCTTTTAATGCTTTAGAAATGAAAAATGAAATAGCCGTTGTTGACAGAGACAAATGTACTCTTTGTGGTGCATGTATTGATCCTTGTCCTGTTGATGCAATAGCATTAGAAAAAAAAGATAAATCAAAAAAAGACCTAAGTGCGTATAAAGGGGTTTGGGTACTAGCCGAACAAAGAGAAAATAAGTTGATGAATGTTTCTTTTGAATTAGTTTCGGAAGGAAGAAAATTAGCAGATGCGATTAATGAAGATCTTTCAGCAGTTGTGTTAGGTTCTGACATTAAAGCAGAAGCTAAAAAGTTAATTGCTTACGGCGCAGATCATATATATATTATTGAAGATGATGAGTTAAAGGATTATCGTACAAGTACTTATACGAAAGTTATTACTGATTTAATTGAGTCATATAAGCCAGAAATCGTTCTTCTAGGTGCGACACATAATGGTAGGGATTTAGGTCCGAGATTATCAGCAAGGTTAAAAACCGGTTTAACAGCTGATTGCACAAAACTAGAAATTGATCATGAAGAGGGTATTCTTCTACAAACAAGACCGGCTTTCGGGGGGAATTTAATGGCTACAATTGTCTGTCCAGATCATCGTCCACAAATGTCAACGGTTAGACCAGGTGTTATGAACATGGTAGAGCCAGATGAGGAGAGAACTGGAGAAATAAAAGAGGTAGATGTAACATTAGGAGATACCATCGATTTAAATGTAAAAAGAAAAATATTTAATGTTACCTCAAGTATAAAGGATATTGATGTATTCACACGGATAAAAGAGATTGTTAAAGAAGCCAGATCAAGTGTTAACTTAGAAGATGCGGACATTATTGTATCCGGCGGTAGAGGGGTTGGTAATCCTCAAGGTTTTAGTATTATAAAATCATTAGCTTCAGCTTTAAATGGTGAGGTTGGTGCTTCACGAGCTGTAGTTGATGAAGGCTGGATTGATCAAGACCATCAAGTTGGACAAACTGGCAAAACAGTAAAACCAAAGTTATATATTGCCTGTGGAATTTCTGGTGCAATTCAACATAGGGCAGGTATGAATAGCTCAGATTATATCATTGCAATTAATACTGATAAAGATGCAGATATATTTAGTATTTGCGATTATGGAATTGTTGGTGACTTACACACAATTCTTCCTTTAATGATCGAAGCTTTTGCGAATTAATCACTCAAACACCTCATTCAATGGGGTGTTTTTTACTAATTTAGATAATGTTCTTTCTAATAATATTTACTCATTATATAATAGAGTAAAATAAAATATAAGGGAGTTATGAATGGATGTAAAAGGAATTGTTAAATGGTTTGCTTCAATGGTGGATTCAATTCACAATAGCATAATTGGAATAGATTTAGACTGTAATGTAATTATTTATAATAAATCCTGCGAGGATTTTTTTGGTATTTCTAAAAGTAAGATTATTGGTAAGAATATTTATGGGTTGATTCCGAGTACAAAATTACCCCATGTATTAGAAACAAAAACTAAGATTTCATCTGAACAAATGACAATTAATAATAAAGTTGTTTTAACGAATAGAGCACCAATATTTTATGATGGCAAGCTAATTGGAGCAATTGCTATATTCAACGATATAGACGAAATAATTATAGCAAAAAATGCATTAGAAATATCAGAGACAAACTTGGAGATTTATAAGATGATTTTTGAGAATGCTTATGAAGGTATTGTTGCTATCAATGCAGATGGTATAATTACACAGTTTAATAAGTCCTATGGTAAGTTTTTAGGTATTGAGCCTTCAGAGGCTATTGGTAAGCATGTAACAGATATAATCGAAAACACAAGATTACATATCGTTGCCAAAACTGGTGAAAGAGAAGAAGGTCATATTCAAGAAATCAATGGCAAAAAAATTGTTGCTAGTAGAATTCCTATCGAAAAAAACGGTAAAATTATAAGTGTTGTTGGGCGAATATTATTTGAAGAGATTAGTGAACTTGAAAGTTTAGCCAAGCGTATAGGCAAATTAAAAGACCGATACACTTACTATAAAGATGAAATAGAAAAGATGGAAGCGGCAAAGTATTCATTTGATAGTATTATTACAAGAAATGATGCGGTAAAGCATTTAAAAAAAATTGCTTTACAAGCTGCTCACAGCTCTGTAACTGTAATAATTTCTGGTGAAAGTGGTACGGGTAAAGAACTGTTTGC
>JBEPXG010000232.1:0-2876 GCA_041642015.1 Halanaerobiales bacterium | reverse complement strand
TCTTATGATATTAACTGTAAAAGAACGTCAGAAAGTTACTGATAATAAGTTTAATGCATTAATTGATGTAATAAAAAAAGATTATAAAAAAAGAGCCAAAAATGACTTGTATAATGAACTGAAAGATTCTGAAGATAGTTTAAACGAATTAAATAATCTTTTAAAAGATTATTACTATTTGATCAAGATTTAGGAAAGGAGGTAATATATATGGCCAGTAATGATGTAAAACCTGAAAATTTAAAACAAGTAAAAGAATTAGTTAAACGTGGTAAAGATGAAGGAGAACTTACCTATGAAGAAATAATGAATGCCCTTGAGGATATTGATTTAGATTCTGATGAAATTGAAGAAATTTATGATATTTTTGCAGAAATGGATATAGATATAATTGAAGAGGGTGTAGATAATGACGATAATGATGAAGATGACGATGATTCTGAGTTAGATTTAAGTATACCTCAGGGTGTTGGTATAGATGATCCTGTTCGTATGTATTTAAAAGAAATAGGTAAAGTAGATCTATTAACTGCTGAAGAAGAGGTAGACCTTGCTCAAAGAATGGAACAAGGTGATATGGAAGCAAAAAGACAGTTGGTAGAAGCAAATCTTAGACTTGTAGTAAGTATAGCTAAAAAATATGTTGGAAGAGGCATGTTATTTTTAGATTTAATACAAGAAGGTAATATGGGTTTAATGAAAGCTGTAGAAAAGTTTGATTATACAAAAGGATATAAGTTTAGTACTTATGCTACCTGGTGGATAAGACAGGCAATAACACGTTCTATTGCTGATCAAGCTAGAACTATTAGAATACCAGTTCATATGGTAGAAACAATAAATAAATTGATACGAGTTTCTAGACAATTACTACAAGAAAAAGGGAGAGAACCAACTCCAGAAGAAATTGGTGAAGAGATGGATATGAGTGCAGATAAAGTTAGAGAGATCAAAAAAATTGCACAGGAACCAGTATCTTTAGAAACACCTATAGGTGAAGAGGAAGATAGTCATTTAGGAGATTTCATAGAGGATGAAGATGCTCCTGCTCCTGCTTCAGCTGCTTCTTATATGTTATTGCGCGATCAACTAGATAATGTCTTAGATACATTAACAGATAGAGAAAAAAGAGTTTTAGAGTTAAGATTTGGTATTGAAGATGGTCGTCCAAGGACTCTTGAAGAGGTAGGAAAAGAGTTTGGTGTTACTAGAGAAAGGATTAGACAGATTGAAGCTAAAGCCTTAAGAAAACTTAGACACCCTAGTCGCAGCAAGAAATTAAAAGACTATTTGAGTTAATTAGCAATTAAGAGTATGCGAGAACATTTAGTAGCAATTATAAGATAATTAATTTATAATAATGATAAGAGGTCATATGAGACTTTGACCTTATAAGTTTTCTGTCATATAATTACTTTTGTGTTAAGAAAAACACGCAAAAGCTTTATATATAAGGGCCTATAGCTCAGCTGGTCAGAGCAACCGGCTCATAACCGGTTAGTCCTAGGTTCGAATCCTAGTAGGCCCACCAAGAATTTAAACCTTGTTCATTAATTTGAACAAGGTTTTTTTAAATTTATGAACAATTATACTTAGAGGTGATTATTGTGGCAAACTTACAACAAATAATAACATTAATGAGTAGATTAGCTCCACAGAAAGAGGCAATGGATTGGGATAATGTAGGAATACAGGTTGGAGATTATAATAGTGATATCAAAAAAGTACTCATTTCACTTGATATAAACAATAATGTAATTGATGAAGCAATTGATAATAATATTGATTTAATTATTTCTCATCATCCTTTGATCTTTAATGGATTAAAAAATATTCATACACAAACTGCTACTGGAAATATTATTATAAAAGCAATTAAAAATGACATTTCAATATATAGTGCTCATACTAATATGGATATAGCTAAGGAAGGCTTAAATGACTTCTTAGCGGATAAATTAGATATAGTAGACACAGAGGTCCTCTCTACTGAAAATGAGCATAAAAGGTATAAGTTAGCAGTTTATGTACCTATTGAAGATGCTGATGATTTAAGAGAAGTATTATTTGAAAAAGGAGCAGGTATGATTGGTAATTATAGTAACACTTCTTTTAATATAAGTGGGAAAGGTACATTTAAACCCGGTGATAATACTAATCCTCATATTGGTAATAAAGGTCAAATTGAAAAAGTAAAAGAAACAAAAATAGAGACTATTGTTAACAGTAAAGATATTCAAAAAGTAATCAAAGCAATGATAAAAAATCATCCTTATGAGGAAGTTGCTTATGATGTTTATGAATTACCTTTACAATCATATTATTCTGGTATTGGTAGAATAGGATATTTAAACAAAGAAATAACATTAGAAGAATATAGTAAAAAAATAAAGAGTATACTTAAGATTGATAAGTTAAAAGTTAGAGGAAATCTGAATCAAAAAATAAAAAAAATAGCAATATGTAGTGGATCAGGATCTGATTTTATAAATAATGCTAACTCTCAAGGTGCCGATTTATATATTACAGGGGATGTAAAATTCCATGAAGCACAGCTAGCAGAAGAGCTGAATCTTAATTTAATAGATGCTGGTCATTTTGAAACTGAAGTTATTTTCAAAGAATTAGTTTTTAATTATCTAGAAAAGAAAATTAAAGAAGAAAAAATGGATATAAAACTATATAAGTCAAAAGTATCAACTAATCCCTGGCAGTATTATTAATTTATGTTACTATAGATTTGACAGAAATAAACAAAAATGTTAATATGAATAATGAATCATGATTCATGGAGGAGTATTTATTATGAAAACTAATAAAAAAGAATTAATAAGAGAGGCAGCTGTTAAGGTTATAGCTAGAGAAGGTTTCTATAA
>JBEPXG010000231.1:0-2897 GCA_041642015.1 Halanaerobiales bacterium | reverse complement strand
CTTGCACTGCACCATGTGGGCAGACTCGATAACATGTATAACAGAGGATACACTTTTGGTCATCTACTACTCGGTTAAACTCAGTTAAAGGTTTGATATCAAATAAGTTTGACCTGATCTCATTTAAAGTATATTCAATTTGTAAATCTAAATCTGTATAGGCATTTAAACCCCTTGTACCCCCTAATGCATAAACTCCTCTTTTTCCTGTTAATGTAGGTTGAAGATATATGTTTTTTCTTTGTATATAATCATTATCGTTCATTTCTATATTCATTATTTTAGCTATTTTTTTAATTCTTTGATCTGGTTTTAGTTTGGGTGCGCTAATAATTTGTCCACTTAGATTGTGCTCTATTTTACCTCTTTTATATTTTATTGTTTTATCATCTATCTTTATATTATCCATTTCATACTGAAGAAAAATTACTCCTTTTTTTCTTAAACTTTCATAAAGTTTGTCATTTTCTTCAGTAAAACGCATTGAACGATAAAGATAGTATGTTTCAACATTTTTGTAGTTTTCTTTTACAGTCAAGGCTTTTTTTAGTCCTTCATTGTTGATTACTGCAGGAGATATATCTTCATAGTCTTGAATAAATATTATATCTTTGTTTTCATCTAAGTTATCAAGAGGACTAGTAAAATCTAATGTGTTTTCGATTGGGTTTTCTCTTTTAGCCTTTAAGTTAAGAATAATATATTTTGTTTTTTCTTCTATAGTATTATTATTTTCTTTTATTTTTAACTTAAAATCACCAATCTCTCCTCTACACTGAATAAGAGAATTCGGTTTAATGCACAGGGACTTTAATTCTGGTGAATTTATCTCATCACCTATAAATACTACATCATACATTAATTTATCCCCCTGTCTTTAATCATTCATTATTTTGTAGGCAACATTTTTACTGTCACTTAAGGTTCCAGCAATATCTTTTGGCCCTTTAATTGTACCTGCTAAATAAATTTGTGTTTCTTTTTCATCTTCAATTGGGTACAAAAATCCGTACTTATCTAACTGTAGGTTAAACAGTCTAGACCATACTTCATTTACTTCTTTAGCATGAATACCTTCTGATAATACTAAAAGGTCTGCTTTTATATTATCTTTAACACCTTTGTTTTGATCTTCATAAAAAATATTTACCTTGTTATTTTCACTTTTTACTTTAATTGGCTTACAGTTAATATATCCTATATCATTTTCATCAAGCTTTTTATAGCTTAACTCTTGTAAGTAGCCGCCTTCCTGTAAGTCCATAAAAAAGATATTAATTTCAATTTCTGGATAGAAGTGTTTTAAAACCCTTGCCATCCTATATGAATATCCACAACAAACTTTTGAACAGTATCTTGCTTTTTCCTGTATACTTCTTGACCCATTACATTGGATAAATACTGCTGACTTAGGTTCAAAATCAAGGTTTAACTTATTATCATTATCTTCAATGTGATCTTGTCTACCCTTAAAGTATTCTTCAAGTTCACTGGCCCAAACAATTTTTTTGTCAGAATATACTTCTGGAGTACCTGTTTCAAGATCTGAAAAACGGGTATAACCGGTAGCTACAACTATATAGTCTAGCTCATCAATTGAGCTAAACACCCCTTCCCTTTCAATACCTAAACTGTAGCTTCCGGGTTTACCCCAAAAATCATTAACTCTAGTCTGAAAATATATATCGATATTTTCATTTTGATTTACTTGAGTAAATATATCATCTACCAGACAGAGGTTATCTTTTAAACAGATATCTACGGCTTTACAGCCAAATTCTTTAATATTACCACCAATTGTATCTGAATTTTCAATTATGATGACATCATTACCAGCTTCAGCCAGTTTGACTGCTGTTTGTGATCCTGCGATTCCACCTCCGATGATAGCTATCTTTTTCATTATTTATTCGCTCCTTTAGATTAATCCATTTCACCTGATCTACAAGCTTTTAAGTATCTTTGTCCATATTGATCCCTATTTAGAAGTACTTCTGCTGCTTTAACTAACTTCATCATATGTTCATCTAATGGATCAATGATAGCTGAATCTAATCCACGATCCATTGCCATCATTAAAAATGCTTGATTTAGTAATGCTCTATTGGGAAGTCCAAAAGAAATATTACTTAAACCACATGTAATATGAGCATCTGTACCCCATTCAGTTATACCTGAAATGGTATCTAAAACCTGCATACCAAAGTTACCATCAACACTAATTGGCTTTATAATTGGATCAATAAATACATTTTCTAAAGGTACTCCATCTCTTGATAGGTCATTAACTAATTTATCAGCTATTTCTAATCTCTCCTCAGCTGTTTCAGGCATTCCATCATCACTTAAACAAAGAGCAACTACTTTAGCATCATATTCTTGAATTAAGGGTAATACTTTTTTATATCTTTCTTGTTCAGCTGTTATTGAGTTAATCATTGGTATACCATCATGAATTTTTGCAGCCTCTTTAATTGCTTTTTCATTAGGACTATCTAATGATAATGGAACATCGGTTACTTCTTGAACTGTTTCAACAAGCCAGATTAAATGTTCAATTTCATCCCAGACAAAAGCACCTGAGTTAACATCAACATAAGAAGCACCTGCATCTACCTGTTTAAGTGCAATATCTTGAATATATTTAGTATCTCTTTCTTCTATCTTTTCTTTAATAATATCACGAGTTGAGTTGATTAATTCTCCAATTACAATCATATTAGTTTAGATTATCGATTTCACATCGATAATCCTACACCTCCCTTTATATTTTTTTTACCAAGGTTTACCTACTGCTGTTACTTCAATTTTACTTTCAATAAAAAGTTTATCCTCATCTTTAGTCTGTTTACCTTCACCATAAAAATCACTGTATTTATCATGCTTTTTTATATATG
>JBEPXG010000230.1:0-2907 GCA_041642015.1 Halanaerobiales bacterium | reverse complement strand
ACTAAAAGAACAATATGAAAAAGAATTAGATGAACTTCAACCTCAGTTAATAAGTATTGCAGCAAAAATGGCTTCAAAAATAATTAATCATGAAATTCATCATACACCAGAAGTAATCAATAACATCGTTGAAGATGTATTACAGGATTTAAGTAATAATCATCAGCAGTTTGTAATAAATGTAAATCCAGAGATGTTACCATATATACACAAAAGTGAACTTAAAACAAACTTTCCTGAAAGTAAATTTGAGTTTAATGGAGATGATAGTTTAAACAAAGGAGACTGTGTTGTTAATACAAATTTTGGTGGTAAAGATGCATTTTTAAATGAGAAGATTGAAAGATTAGAAAATAAAATCTTACAGGAAATGGATTTAGGTGAATAAATGTTTAGAGAAACAAGTCTAGAAAAATTAGAAAAAACAATTAAAAATACAAAGGTTAATCGTGAATTTGGATATATTACACGAGTAGTAGGCCTAATTATAGAATCGGTGGGACCTGAAGTAAGTGTTGGAGAACTTTGTTATATTAAAAGCAGTCAAGGTGATATTGAAGCTGAAGTTGTTGGTTTTAATGATAATAAGGTTCTACTGATGCCGATTGGAGTTATGAAAGGTATAACTCCAGGAGCAAAAGTAATTGCAAGTGGAAGTGAGTTAAAGATTAAAGTAGGTAATTCTCTACTTGGAGAGGTTTTAGATGGTTTGGGAAAACCATTAACCTCTGATCTTAAAAAATATACAAATCTTAAAGAAGTAAGTGTAAACAGGCAACCACCTGATCCACTAAAAAGACAGAGGATAAAAGAACCCTTAAGTTTAGGAATAAAAAGTATAGATGGTCTTTTAACCTGTGGACGTGGGCAGAGACTTGGTATTTTTGCTGGTAGTGGTGTAGGTAAAAGTACACTATTAGGTATGGCAGCAAGAAATACAGATGCTGATATAAATGTAATAGCCTTAATTGGTGAAAGAGGTAGAGAGGTAAGAGACTTTATTGAAGAAGATTTAGGACCAGAAGGATTAAAAAATTCAATTGTAGTTGTAGCAACTTCTGATAAGCCAGCTTTAATTAGAATGAAAGCAGCTAGTGTTGCAACAGCTATTGCAGAATTTTTTAGAGACCAAGGTAAAGATGTACTTTTAATGATGGACTCTGTTACTAGGGTTGCTATGGCTTTAAGAGAAGTTGGACTTGCTTCAGGAGAACCGCCTGCAACAAGAGGTTATCCACCTTCTGTATTTGCTAAACTACCAAAACTTCTTGAAAGAACAGGAACTAATGATAAAGGATCAATAACTGCTCTTTATGCAGTGTTAGTAGAAGGGGATGACTTTAATGAACCCATCTCAGATACTGTAAGGGGTATATTAGACGGACACATAACGTTATCAAGGTCATTAGCCTCAAAAAATCATTTTCCTGCTGTAGATGTATTAGAAAGTGTTAGTAGAGTTATGAAAGATGTAGTAACAAAAGATCATGTAAATAATTCAAATCAACTTAAAAAACTATTAGCAGATTATAAAGAAGCTGAAGATCTAATAAGTATTGGTGCTTATGAACATGGAAGTAATCCTAAAGTAGATCGAGCAATAGAAAAAATAGACCGTATAAATAATTTCTTAACTCAGGAGATTGAAGAAAAAGTAAGTTTTGAAGAAACAAAAATGAAACTTGCTCAGATCATTAACTCTTAAATTAAACACTAAAGGAGATAAACTATGGTGAAATATAATTTCAGGCTGCAGAGAGTTTTAGATATTAGAGAGGTTGAACTTGATAAAGCTCAAAACGAACTCTACAAAGCCAGACAAAAAGAAAGAAATATAGAAGATAGATTAGAAAAGGCAAAACAGAAGTTATCAAATCTGTTTAACTATATTAGAAATAATGATTTAGATGTAATGGAAAATATAAGAACAAGAGAATATATAAAAAAGCAACAGGAAAAAATACAGAATATATATCAAGAACTTCACAAACAAAAAGAAGTTGTAAATGAGCATAAAGATAATGTAATTGAAAAAAGACAGGCAAAGGAAAAAATAGTGAAGATCAAAGAAAAGAAATCAAAAGCATTTTATAAAGAATTCTTAAGTAAACAACAAAAAGAATTAGACGAAATAAGTTTAAGATTATCTAAACAGGGGGTTTAGAATGAAGAAGTTAATCTATATATTCCTATTCTTATTCATAACAGCATATATAATATGGGCTCTTCATTTTTTCGGGATTCTTCATCTTGATGATATGATCGTAAACACCCCCTATATCAAAGAAAGATTAAAAACAGATGCTCAGTATGACCGAATGATGGAAGATTATTACTCACTTGAAAATGCAAATGATGATCTAAGAGCTGAAAATGAAGAATTAAAACAACGAATAACAGAATTAGAAAATCAAGTAAGTCAAAAAGATGAAAGAATCACAAATTTAGAAAGTGAGTTTAAAGATTATAGAGCGACCCAGGAAGATGATCAAAAACGAGTTGAAAAATTAGTGGATATCTATTCAAATATGGAACCAGACGCAGCAGCAAGACTAATAACTGATCTACAAATGGAAACTACAGTTCAAATCATAAAAGATTTAGATGATGAACAGGTTGCAGAAATCATTTCAAACTTACCACAAGAAATTGCAATAAGTTTAACAGAGAGATTAAGGGAATAGTATTCCTTTAATATATATAAAACAATAATTAATCAAAGGAGGTGAATAAAAAATAAATGCTATAGCAGTTAAACTATTGTCTAGCCAGTTAAATACTGGTAAAACAGATTCAAAATCTATTAAACCAAGTAATGAGTTCAAAGAAAAAATAGAACAGATCTTTAAAATAAATAATGAAAAATTAGATACAGAAAAGAAGCAAAAAATCAGTTTAGAAGAACTA
>JBEPXG010000229.1:0-2981 GCA_041642015.1 Halanaerobiales bacterium | reverse complement strand
TAAAACTTTTCTTTCATCATTAAAAAGCGATAATCCTGTTCCAGTTGAAGTTGAATGTCCCATTGATAATAGTACCTCACCCATTTCATAAGGGGGTAAAAAACCTAGTGTATGACAACCAATATCAGCTACAGTAATATCTTTATCACTAATAGCTTTTTTTATTGCATGAAATGCAGAACGATGTCCACACCCTGGACATAACTGAGCAGGTCTGTTTTCTACAGGACTTTCAAACTGATAATAATCTTCTTTTTTAAATAATTTAGGCCAGGTTCGTTGCATAACATTAAATACTTTATCTGGTGTATATTCATTTATCCAATCTTCAAGGTCGGTTTTTCCTATTATATTAACATTTATGTTGTTCTCAAAAGCTATAACTTTAATATCTTTCTCTAAAACATTATCAAGTTCTTCTAATATTTTAACTTCTTTATGTTCTTTTAAAAATTTAATGATTTGATCTTCAGACAATGGATAAATCATACCTAACTTTAAAATATCTGGTTTATCATCAATATCTTCTAAGACATCTCTTAATGATAAGTATGGTACTCCCATAGTAATAATACCTTTTTTTGAATTATTATTATCAATGAATTTATTTATATTTATATTTTTTACATTATCTTTAAATTCTTTAAGTCTTTTTAAAGCTCTTCTTTTCATTGGAAACACTTTTGATGTAATAGGAACATAGTTTTCATTTTCACTAGAAAATTTAGGTGTTTTATCAAAATCTTTAGGAATGTATTTACTAAAATTAACTTTTTGTTTGGCATGACAAACATGAGTTGCTAATCTTAAAATTACAGGCATTTCTTTATCCTTAGAAAGCTTTGCAGCTTTTTTATAGTATTCATATACTTCTTGCGGATTAGATGGTTCAAATACTGGAATATATGATAAATGTGCAAAATGTCTATTATCTTGTTCATTTTGAGATGAATTGGCTCCAGGATCATCACCAATAACTACAACCATACCTCCAGTTAATTTCATCAATCCAAGCTGAACAAAACTATCAGCTGCAACATTTAATCCTACACTTTTGAAAAAGACTGTAGACAAATGACCATTAACTGATGCTCCAAATGCAATCTCTGTTGCCACCTTTTCATTTGTTGAAAATTCAAAGTAAAAAGGTCGTTTATCTTTAGGAATACTTCTTATTGCTTCTGCTGTTTCTGGCATTGGAGATCCAGGATATGAAGTAACTACTCTAGTATTTGATTCAATCATTGCTCTAACTAATGCTGTATTACCAATAACAATTTCTGATTGACTATTCTTATTTAAAAGCATCTCTCCCATTGATTTCATAAGCTCACCTCTCAATTTAAATTGTATTAATTCTATATATTTATTATTCTGTTATTATATATTTTTACCTTTATTTTTTATCTAAACATGTTTATAAATTTGTTGTATTTATAAATCTGTTGTATAATAAATATTAAGTTGATACAAATAAATATTCTATTTTATACAATCCTCAAAACTTCTAATTAAATATAGTAATACTTTGATAATAAGGGGAGATTACAAATTATGGAATCACCTAATAATAAATATGAAAAACAAAATGATTTAAAAAATATTATTGAGTTATATAATAAATTTAAAAATCATGAATCAACAAATAAAAAAATGACTGCTGATTTAGCTATCTTTGAAATATCTATAGATAAAGATTTAATTAAACCTGATCAAAAAATTATCTTACTTGAAAAGTTGATTAACACTATTAATAAATATAAAGATAACAAAGTAGAAGTTTATTACTATTCTAATGACAAAATATTAATCTATTCAAAAAATAATATTGAAATAATTATCAAAAATATTATTTCTAATCTAGATCAAAACAATATTGATCTTAACGAACAAAAATACAAAACAAATATTAATTATGCCAAAGTAAATTATCCCCAAGATGGCATAAAATACAGTCAAATAATTGAAAAATTAGAAGATAAATTAAAAAATAACAAAGAAGAATTTAACTTCCCTTCTCCACCTGATGCTATTAAAATTAATAAAAAGAATGATTATATAGATAAAATCGAAAAAACTTCAACACAGTATTATCTAATAGCAAAAAATGAAAATATAGAGATAATAAGGCAAGATATATTAGCTGATAAATCTTTTCAAATCAGTGCTGGTAATAATAATAACTTTGAATTATTTTATATAATTAAAGGTAAAATATCTTATGATGATGATAAAATTTTAAAAGCAGGAGATTCAATTACAGTAAAAAGTGGAGATAAAGAATTATATTTAAAAACAATTACAAATACAAAACTAATATACATTACCTCATCACCAATCTTTGCAAATTATCAAAAACAAATAAAGAAACTATTAAAACTAAATTATAATGTAGCAAAAAAAGATGTCGAAACAAAAGAGCATTGCATTCGATTAGAAACTCTTAGTAGAATAACAGGTGTTGAACTTAAGCTAAACGAAAAAAAATTATTTAATTTAGGATTTGCCTCTTTTTTACATGATGTAGGAAAAGTTAATGTGCCAGCTGATATATTACTTAAGCCTGGTAAGTTAGATGATAAAGAATGGAAAATAATGAAAAAACATACTTCATGGGGTAAAGAATTAATATTTGAATACTTTAATAATAGTCAATTTAAGGAAATAGGTGAAATAATTAACCAACACCATGAAAGATGGGATGGTTCAGGTTATCCTGATGGTCTTAAAGGTGACGAAATACTAATAGAAGCTCAAATTTTAAGTGTTGTTGATGCATATGATGCAATGACAAATGACAGACCATACCAAAAAGCAATTACAAAAGAAAAGGCAATAGAAGAAATAAAAACACAAAAAGGAAAACAGTTTTCACCTAAAGTAGTAGATGCTTTTATTAAAGCAATTAAAAAATCTGATAATAAATAAAAAAAAGCTTATACTTATTACTAAATTAAATCGTAATAAGTATAAGCTATAAT
>JBEPXG010000228.1:0-3047 GCA_041642015.1 Halanaerobiales bacterium | reverse complement strand
ATGGGTACAGGTGCTGCCTTTATTACAGGTCCATTTGTATTCTTTACTCCAATGGCTAACTATGCTGGAGTTGCTGCAATGATAATGGCTTTTCACTTAACAGGTAGATATATTGAGGAAAAAGCAAAAGGTAGGGCTTCACAAGCAATTAAAAAATTATTAGAAATGGAAGCTAAAACAGCTACTATAATAGATGATGGTAATGAAAAAGAAGTTCCAATAGAAGAAGTACAACCTGGGGATGTTATGTTAGTTAAACCAGGAGAAAAGATACCAACCGATGGTGAAATCATCAAGGGTAATACAACTATTGATGAATCAATGGCAACCGGTGAATCAATGCCAGTTGAGAGAAAAGTTGGAGATGAAGTAATTGGTGCAACAGTAAATCAAAATGGATTAATTCAAGTAAAAGCCACAAAAGTTGGTAAAGATACATTCTTATCACAGGTAATAAAAATGGTTGAAGAAGCACAAGGTACAAAGGTTCCTATTCAGGAGTTTGCTGACCGTATTACCTCAATATTTGTTCCAACAGTATTAGTGATTGCCTTAAGTACCTTTATACTTTGGTTAGTTTTCCCTGATGCTTTCAGAAGTGTTGGTTTCTGGGCCCAAAGCTTTATACCATGGGTTAATCCAACATTAGGTACCTTTACCTTAGCACTATTTGCAACAATTGCAGTTTTAGTAATTGCATGTCCTTGTGCACTTGGACTTGCTACCCCAACTGCATTGATGGTTGGTAGTGGAATGGGTGCTGAAAATGGTGTCTTAATTAGAAAAGGTGAAGCAATCCAGACTATGAAAGATATTCACACAATAGTATTTGATAAAACTGGTACAATAACAAAAGGTAAGCCAGAAGTTACAGATATCGAAAGCTTCAATGGTAATGATAAAGACAAAGTATTAATAGCTGCTGCTAGTACAGAAAGCGGTTCTGAACATCCATTAGGAGAATCTATAGTTAAAAAAGCAAAAGAAAAAGATCTAACCTTAGATGAAATTTCAGAATTCGAAGCAGTTACAGGGAAAGGTGTTAAAGCTTTAGTTGATGATAAAGAGACATTTGTAGGTAGTGTTAACTTAATGGAAGAAAACAATATTAAAGTAAAAGAAGCTGTCTTAGATAAGTTGCATGAATTAGAAGATCAAGGTAAAACAGCTATGTTGGTTGCTAAAGATGAAGAAATTATGGGTATTATAGCGGTAGCAGATACTCTAAAAGAAGATTCAATAAATGCAATTAATGAGCTTAAGAAATTAGGTTTAGAAACAGCAATGATAACTGGAGATAATAAAAGAACTGCTCAAGCAATTGCAGACCAAGTTGGTATAGATCATGTTGTTTCAGAAGTACTACCTGATGGTAAGGTCGATGAAATTAAAAAACTACAATCAAAGTTTGGAACAATAGCTATGGTTGGTGATGGAATCAATGATGCTCCAGCATTAACTCAAGCAAATGTTGGTATAGCAATAGGTACTGGTACAGATATAGCAATAGAGTCTTCTGATATAACATTAGTTAGAGGAGACTTATCTGCAGTAGTAACAGCTGTAAAACTATCACGCGCTACATTTAAAAAGATAAAACAAAACCTATTTTGGGCATTTATATACAATACAATTGCAATACCGATTGCAGTTCTTGGATTACTACATCCAGTTATAGCAGAGATTGCAATGGCTTCAAGTTCAGTAACAGTTGTAACAAATGCAAACATGTTACGCAGAGTTAATATTCAACCAGATTATAAGAAATAAATAGATAAATAGGGAAGGTGATTTATATGATGCACTATGGTTTTAATAGATTAGGCCATTTTGGTGGAGGTGGAATATATATGATCCTCTTTTGGGCTCTAATTATTGTAGGTATTATTTATTTAATTTCAAAATCAAATATAAGCCTGCAAAGTAATAACAAACACCAAACTAGTTATTCCAATAATAACCAAAATAGAAATCCAATTGAAATAGCAAAAGAGAGATATGCAAAAGGTGAAATTAATAGAGAAGAATTAAATGAAATAATAAATGAGCTTAAAAATAAATAAAAGCACAGTTAATTATTTATTTAACCGTCCTTAGAGTTTGTTTTGAGGACGGTCTTTTTGTTTATTTAAGGCAGGATAATTAATTTATATATACAAATATAGAAATATAGAAAATGATTTCCAGGGAGGAATATTAAATGAAAAATATAGTAACTTTTACTATAAATCCTGCAATTGATAAAAGTTCAACTGTTGATAATGTTGTAGCTGAGAATAAACTATACTGTGATGAACCTAGATATGAACCAGGTGGTGGAGGAATAAATGTTTCAAGGGCAATCAATAAACTTGATGGTAAATCACTTCTTTTATATATGTCGGGAGGATTAACTGGACAAAGATTGGATAATCTTTTAAAAGAAGAAAACCTAAATACTCAAACTATAAAGATAGAAAACTCAATAAGAGAGAACTTAATAATAATGGAAAAGTCAACTAATCTACAGTATAGGTTTGGAATGCCTGGCCCAAAAATATTTAATAACGAAACTAAAAAAATACTTGATACAATATCTAATTTAGATCCTTATCCTGAATATCTCGTAATCAGTGGAAGTATACCCAAAGGAGTAGATACTAATATTTATGCTCAAATGGCTAAAATAGCAAAAAAGAATGGAGCTAAAGTTATTGTAGATGCTTCAAACCAACCTCTAAAAGAAGCAATGAATGAAGGTGTATTTTTAATCAAACCTAACTTAGGTGAATTTCAGGACCTTATAGGTAAAGAACTTCAGGATGAAGATGAAATTAAAGATGCAGCACTTAAATTGATAAATAACAACTGCTGTAATTCAATAGTAATTTCTTTAGGTGCTGGTGGTGCTGTACTTATCACACAAGATAAAACCAGATACTTTCGTCCACCTACTGTTCCAATAAAAAGCAAGGTAGGTGCAGGAGATAGTATGGTTGCAGGAATTGTATTAAGTTTAGCAAAAGGTAATAATTTAGAAAAATCAGTTATTTATGGATTAGCTGCTG
>JBEPXG010000227.1:0-3103 GCA_041642015.1 Halanaerobiales bacterium | reverse complement strand
TTAATGACATTTTCAAGTTTTTCATTTTCTAACAATGAAAAAGGTAGTCTTGTTATGGTTGGTGGCGCTTTAAGAGCAGATAATGATGCTGTCTATGAAGAATTTATTCGATTAGCAGGAGGGGTAAAGAATGCAAAGATTGGTATAATTCCTGTTGCAAGTGGTAGCCCTCATAAGTATACTCAACTGTTTATAAACGACATGACCTCTAGAGGTCTATCTGAGTCTCAAGTTGAACTTATTCCAATAGCAATTAAGGATGATAGTCGAACAGATGAAATTGATGAATCAACATGGTCAAACAATGCTTCAAGTATAGTTTTAGCCAATGAAATAAAAGATTATACTGGTGTTTGGTTTGTTGGAGGCGATCAACTAAGAATTACAGAAACATTATTAACTAGTGAAGGAGAAAATACACCAGTTCTCAATAGTATTTGGGAAATATATGAAAAAGGCGGCGTTATTGGTGGCACATCAGCCGGAGCTGCTATTATGAGTGAGATAATGATTGCAGGTGGTGATAGTTACGGAGCATTAACTTATGGCAAAACTGATGAGTATGACGATTCTTCCCTAGATTATCAAAATGAAGGTGGATTAGTATTGACTAAAGGATTAGGATTTTTTAAAGATGGTATAATTGATCAGCATTTTGATCGTAAAGGGCGACTCGGTAGATTAATCGTTACGGCCTATGAAAACAAAAATGAATTTCCGGTTAACTTTGGGATTGAGGAGAATACTGCCTTAATATATACTTCTGAGAATAATGAATTAACTGTAAAAGGAGAAAATGGTGTAGTGGTTGTCGATTTATCTATAGCTACTAAAGAAAAAGATAGCTATAAATCAGTAAAAATATCTTACTTAGAAAATATAGATGCTTTTAACTTGAATGATTTAACTTTTAAAATGGATGAGAGTAAATATACAACAAGTGGTTATGAATATTTTTATAGAGAAAACCCAGTTGTAAGTGGTGCAATAGATGCAGATAGTTCCTTAAAACATATGATAGCATATAATTTAGTAGATAATGAAGGTGCTGATTTAGTAAAAACCTATTTATTTGATAACTCCAACAAAGGATACCTATTTGAATTTAGTAAGGGAGAAGACACTGAAGGTTATTGGGGTCAAAGTGGTGCTGCTGATCTATATTCATTTAAAAACGTATATTTAGATATTAAGCCAGTCAAAGTAAATATCAATGGAACTAACGAGTATAAAGTCAAGAAAAATGATGTTTTGTGGAAGGTAGCTTTAGCCCACGAAATCACAGTAGATGAAATACTAAAGTACAACAATTTAGAAAATCCTGATTTGATTTATGAAGATCAAGTTATAAATTTACCATAGTATGACGAAACCGAAAGCCTAGCTTTCGGTTTTCTCTTATTTTTACAATTATTGCTTCTAAACATATGTCATTATGTTATAATATTATTAGTGAAGTGCATAAATACAATGAATGAAGGGGGGAACATTGATCAATCGAATAATTGATTAATGAATAATTCATGTTTAATTTTTTAAAAAGCAAAAAGGATAGAAATATCAAAGTTGATGAAAATACCGAAAAAAGAGAGGTCAAAAGCGAATTTTTAGAAAGTGTTCATAACCATTCGACAGTTTTTGTTGATTCTATTACAAAGTTTTCATTTTTAATGGATAAAACATTTATCGCTCTTGATGAAATAATGGAAAGTCTCGTTGATACATCTGCTATCACAGAAGAACAATTAGCCAGCTTTACTGATTTTGAAGAGTACTTTTCTAAGTTGTCAGAAGGTTTTGAACAAAATATTCGTTCTATTATGAAAATTAAGGAAGGTAACACTGAGTCATATAATGTTTTATTAGATTATAGAAAAGATGCTAAAGAAGATATCGAGCAAATTAAAAGAGTAACTGAAAGAATAGATAAAATTAATTCTAATGTAGAACAATTAGATCAAGCGACAAATGACTCTAAAGCAATGGTAGATGATGTCCTAAGTATTAGTTCTCAAACAAATCTTTTGGCCCTTAATGCTTCTATTGAGGCGGCAAGAGCAGGAGAACATGGCAAAGGATTTGCTGTTGTAGCAGATGAAATTCGAAAACTTGCAACGGAAACAGAAGGGATTGCTGAAAAACTTACAGGTCGTATTGAATCTATGGCAGATATCTCAGAAAATACTCAAAGTGACTTAGGGAGTATTGGCAATTTAATTGTAGAAGCTGTTTCATCTATCGAAAAAAGTTCTGAGCGACTAAGTTCCATTGAAGAAATATTTAGGAACGTTCTTGAAATTACGAGAGAAAGCAGCGAAACTTCAAAAGAGACTGAAAGAATTTTAGAATCAACTAATGATTTATTAAAAGAATTATCTGCGGCTGTGAATGAAGTTGTTAGTAATGTTCAATCAATTTCTAACAGTATTCAAGACGAGAAAGGTTCTCTCTCAAAGTTGAATAATAGAATCGAAAATTTAGAACATGAAAGTTTTGAATTCTATAACTTAACACGTACAGATGATACCTTAGTTATTGCTTCAAGTCCATATGCACCTTATATTACCTTTGAAAATAATAACTTGGCAGGTATAGACGTAGAAATTATTAAAGAAGCATATGCAAATACAAATATTAATTTAAAGTTCTTAATATGCTCATGGGACATGTCATTAGAAATGCTTAAAACTGGAGCGGTAGATGTTGTACCATCAATTTCTTATAATGAGACACGAGAAAGCTTCATGGATTTCTCATTACCTTATAGAACTTATAGTGAGTATATTTTCTTATATAAAAAAGCTAATGATTATTCTATTAATAATCTCAAGGATATCGAGGGTTATTCTATTGGCTATTTAACTGATTATAAGTACTTTGATGCTTTTGATAATAATAGTGTAATTCAAAAAACAGATTTTTCTAGTGAAGAAATACTAATCGAACAGCTATTAAAAGATAATGTTGACTTGATTATTATGAATAAATTAAGTGCAGATTATGTAATAAAGAAATTAGGTATTCAGAATAAAATAAGTTTCAGCGAATATTCAAATAAAGCTTCTAAAGGGGCTGATTTTAGATTAGGTTTCTCTAAAGTAAA
>JBEPXG010000226.1:0-3104 GCA_041642015.1 Halanaerobiales bacterium | reverse complement strand
TTACTTTTGATATCTTTAATAATCTCTTTTGCATATTCTTTTTTAATTGGTTTATGATATATGATTTTGTTTTCTTTAATATTTTTAACCATTGAACCATTATATACTATTACTTCATTTTCTAAACCTAGTTCTTTTAGATAAGGATATGCTGAACTATACATTCTTCCAGTGGCTATCATAACTTCTATACCTTTATTTTGTACCTTTTTTATTGTTTCTTTATTCTTTTTACTAATCTTTTGTCTTGAATTTAATAATGTGTTATCTAAATCAATCACTACTAATTTATACAATATATTACCTTCCTTACTTTAATATTTTAATTGTTATAAACTTATTGAGGGGAAAATCCCCTCAATAATATAATTATCTTCCTAATATAATTTTAATTAATTACTAATTATTTTTCAACTTTTTAACCCGAAAATTTTTCAGATAGTTCATATACCTTTTTCTGAATCTCTTTTAATTTATCTTCATCATCAATATTTTTTAAGCATTCAAAGATATATTCACCAATTAAATCCATTTCTTTTTCTTCCATACCTCTTGTAGTGACTGCTGGAGTACCTATTCTAATTCCACTTGTTACAAATGGGCTTCTAGTTTCATAAGGTATTGTGTTTTTATTAACTGTAATTCCTACTTTATCTAAAGCAGTTTCTGCTTCTTTTCCAGTAATTTTGGTGTTATTTAGATCGACCAACATAAGATGGTTATCTGTTCCATCAGATACTAATCTTAAACCAAAGCTTTTTAGTTTGGTTGCTAAAGCTTGAGCATTATCAATAATTTGTTTTTGATAATCTTTAAATTCATCTGTCATTGCTTCCTTAAAACCAACTGCTTTTGCTGCTATTATGTGCATTAAAGGACCACCCTGAATACCAGGGAAAATTGCCTTATCAATATCTTTAGCATGTTCTTCTTTACATAAGATTAAACCACCTCTAGTGCCTCTTAAGGTTTTATGTGTTGTTGTAGTAACAAAATCAGCATATTTAACAGGATTTGGATGTAGACCAGCTGCAACTAATCCTGCAATATGAGCCATATCAACCATTAACATAGCTCCAACTTCATCAGCAATAGCTTTAAACCTCTTAAAGTTAATTACTCTCGGATAAGCACTTGCACCAGCAACAATTAACTTCGGCTTATATTCTTTAGCCATTTTTTCAACCTGATCATAATCTATTATTTCTCTATCTTTGGTTACTCCATAATGAACAAAGTTAAAGTATTTACCAGACATATTTACTGGATTACCATGGGTTAAATGACCACCATGTGTTAAATCCATTGCTAAAATTGTTTCTCCTAAAGGAACTTTAGCAAAATATACTGCCTGGTTAGCTTGTGAACCTGAATGTGGTTGAACATTAGCATGATCTGCTCCAAATAATTCTTTTGCTCTTTCAATAGCTAAATCTTCAACTTTATCTACCTCTTCACAACCACCATAATATCTTTTGTGAGGATAGCCTTCTGCATACTTGTTAGTTAAAACTGATCCAGCAGCTTCTAAAACTGCTTCACTTACAAAGTTTTCTGAGGCTATTAACTCAATATGTCTTTCTTGTCTTATTTCTTCTTTTTTAATAAATTCTGCTAACTTTGGATCTACTTCTTTTAAAGAACTCAAAATATCAACCCCTTCACAAAAATATATCGAACTTATCATCATTTTATGTATTCTCTAAAGCTTAATTAAATCCTGCTTTTAAAGGACAAAACTGTTAACTGTAATTAAATAATTTAAATATAATTTAATAGATAGACATTATAATACCGGAGTTTTATACTCCGGTATTTAATCTCCTTTATTCATCTATGTTTTATTACGCAGGGCTAATAGCATCTACAGGACATACTTCTGCACACGCACCACAATCAATACAGAGGTCAGCATCAATTACATATTGTGTATCACCTTCACTTATTGCATCTACTGGACATTCTGGCTCACAAGCTCCACACATAATACAATCATCTGATATAACATATGCCATTACAAACTTCACCTCCTTGAGTATTTGTTTCTTGAATTATTATAAATATATTGCTTTAAAACAATTATATAGATAGTAATCATAATTGTCAAAACTATTAATTGGTAGCTAAAATATATTTCCAGGGAGTTTTACCATCATTTTTAAACAAGTCTATCTTTTTATTTGAATTTAATTTCATTATATCTATATCAGCTTTGTTTAATAATACAGTATTATTAAAAACTTTTTCTACTTTATCTAATATTTTATCAAACTTCATGGAATTTTCATCTAATTTAATTATTTCTTGATAAAGTGTTCCTAATCCTTTTTTTTCATTGCTATAAATTAAAATATTTAAAGAAGATGTAAATACAAAGATCAATCTATCAACTTTAGTTACTTCAGTATTATGCTGTTTTTTCATTTTGATCAGCTTTTTTGTGTTCGGATTTTTTTGCAAAAATTTCAACTAATTTTTTTGTGACCTGAGGTTTGTTTAAATTAGCAGGTCCACCTGTACAGCCACCTTGACAGGCCATACCTTCCATGAAGTCTATTTCTATTTCATCTTCCATTATTTTTCCTAGTAAATCCATACACTGATCTAGGCCATCACCTTTAACAACATTAATATGTTCTCCTAATAAATCTAGTATGACAGCAGATAGTCCACCACTATATGCAAACTGTCTTCCGTGTGCAGAAGAATCATTCATTTTTTCTTTTTGTTCATAGTTGGCAAGATTCATATTAGAAGCTACTATAATACAGAGTAGTTCTTCAAATGTTAATACATAATCAACAGATGAGTAATTACACGATTCAGCTTTTTTGGAAACACATGGACCAATAAATACTGTTTCATGCTCTGATGTTTCTTTTATCCTCTCTGCAATTTTAACCATAGGTGATACTGTTTTCGATACCTTCTGATTTAAAATTGGAAAATGTTTATCAACTGTTTTTTTAAAGGAAGGACAACAAGAACTTAATAGAAAATCACCTTCTGATATTTTTTCATTTAGTTCCTCTCCTTCTTCTAATGCAACCATATCTGCCCCTAAACCAACTTCGATTACATCATTGAAACCAATTTCTTTTAAA
>JBEPXG010000225.1:0-3120 GCA_041642015.1 Halanaerobiales bacterium | reverse complement strand
TCTATTTTTTTGGTTAAACGATCAATTTCTATTCTTGCTTGTTTTAGGTCTAGCTCTTTTTGGATTTTTCCCTTTATATTACATCCACCTTCTAAATTGAAGTAATATGGGGTAGGTAGTTTCTCATTAATCTCTTTTCCAATCGTAATTAGACCTACTTCAGCACCCTGTCCTTCTACAATAGCATTGGTAGCTAATGTGGTTGATAGTGAAACCATCTTAATCTGTTTATTATTAAAATCTTTAGATGTTTGGTCCAAAAGATTTAAAAGACAGTTTTCAATAGCTAGATTTAAATTATGTCTTGTTGTCAGTACCTTTGTTTTACTTATGATGTTTCTTTGATTCATATCAAAGATTACACCATCTGTATATGTACCACCAGTATCTATTCCCAAAGCCAGGTTTGGCATTTAAACTCACCCCTTTATTTACTCAATTTAGTCAAGTTTGCTTTCTGCACGATCAACTATATCTTGTAGTTTCTTTTGTACATCATCTGGAAGAGGTTCGGGTTGATAGTTTTCTAAAATATCCTTCACTTTTTCATTTGCTCGGTCAAACAGAGTCTTTTTACCTTCTGCTTCCCAATTTTCATAGAACTGTCTTTTAAAGAGATCAGGATAATATGTTTCCTCTTTAAAATATTTCATAGTATGTTCTTCACCTAAGAAGTGACCTCCTGGTCCAACCTTATCAATTAAATCGACTGCAAGAGTATCATCATTAACTTCAATACCCTGAACTATTCTACGTGCATAACCTATTAAATCGTTATTTATAACAAGGTTTTCTAATGAAGCTGCATTACCATGTTCTATATATCCAACATCATGATTTAAGTTTGCTCCTGCTTGTGCAGTCATAAGAATTGAGATTGCATCTTCAATACAGGCTTGTTCATCTACAACTTTAGAGTCTGTACAACCAGCAGTACCAAACATTGGAAGATCAAGATAGTTTGATATATCTGCTAAAGCAGCCATCATAAGGTCAAATTCTGGTGCACCATAGGAGAAAATAGTAGTATTCATATCCATTATTGTAAATACTCCACCCATGATAAAGGGACTACCTTCATTGGTCTGTTGGTTAAGTACAAGACCACTTAAACTTTCAGCCAAACCATTTGCCATTGCTCCTGCAAGTGTTGCTGGTACAGTACCACCAGCCATAATACAAGGAGTATAAACAACAGGTAGCTGTTTTTCACCAGCTAACATTAGTTTTTGTGCTGCATCTTCAGCATGCTGTAATGGTGAAATGGGTTCAGCATAAAGTGTCATAAATGGATGTCTTTTTAGCTGTTCTTCACCACCTGCAATCACTTCACACATTTCAATTATATCAGCATATCCTTCAACATCGTTTGCTGTTATTACAATTGGTTTTGATGTATTGTTTACCATTGCTTGGAACTGATGTCTATCATAAACAAGCTGTGGTACGTCTTGTACTATACCTAAGGACATAACAAAGTCCATATTTTCTAATGCATCTATTGTTTTTGTAGCCATTGATACAGTTTCTTTACTTGCTGGAATTCTATCTTGAGTATATGGATCTATGAAAAAAGGAGTATCTGATCCGGTACCAAAGTATGCATTATTTCCGGTTAGTTCCATAACTCTTTTTCCAGTTCTACTGTTTGATAAAGTTACTTTTGTTGGTACAGTTCTTAATGCCTTTTCAACTAAACGTGCTGGTATTCTCACTCTATTTCCATCAACATAACAACCTGCTTTTTTCATGGTTGCAATTGCTTTATCATCATAATAAACTACTCCGGTTCTTTCTAAGATCTCCTTTGCTGCTCCTAGAATTCTTTTAATTTGATCTGTTGATAATACTTCTAAGTTATGAGTAGCAGTTGATCTATAATTACTTCTCATCTATACTTCACCACCCTTTCTTTACTTCTTACCTATAAGTTCAAAAGCTAAGTCTTTAGCTGAAGCCGCATCTGGGGCCCAACCGTCTGCTCCTATTTCATCTGCAAATTCTTTTGTTACTGGTGCTCCACCAACCATAATCTTTACTGAGTCCCTTAAACCTTCTTCCTCTAGGACTTCAATTGTATCACGCATTGATAACATAGTTGTTGTTAAAAGAGCACTCATTCCTAATACATCAGGATTATGCTCTTTTACATTTTTAGCAAAATCCTCAGGAGAGATATCAGTACCTAAGTTTACAATCTCTAAACCTCCACTTTCCATCATCATTCCTACTAAATTTTTACCTATATCATGTAAATCACCTGAAACTGTACCTAAAAGGATCTTACCATCTGAAGGTCTTTCTCCCTCTAGTAAAAGTGGTTTTACTATATTCATTCCACCTTTCATAGCTTTAGCTGACATTAATACTTCGGGAACAAACATATCACCTGCTTTAAAACGTTTACCAACAACATTCATACCACTGATTAATCCATTGTTGATAATTTCGTTAGGTTCCACACCTTCATCAACAGCACTTTGTGTCATTTCTAAAACAACATCTTGGTTACCTTTTATAACGGCATCTGCTAACTTTTCAAAATCTGCCATTTTTTTACCTCCTTATACTACTCTTTTATTATTTTTTTGATCTGTTTTTTTCTCTTTCTTCAGCATTCTCAATAATTTTATCTATTTTTTTACTTACTTCTTCAGGAAGTTCTTCTACTTCATGGTTTTTAACTATATTTTGAACTTTTTGTTTTATTCTTTCTCCCATTGTGGAGCTATTTGTCTTTGTTTTCCATCCATCATGTCTCATTCTATTCATTAATGTTGGGAACCAGGTTTGTTCTTTAAAGTGTTTAACTGTATGTTCCTCACCTAAGAAGTGTCCACCTGGACCAACTTTATCTATTACATCTACAGCTAGGTGTTCATCATCAACTGGTATTCCCCTCATAATTCTTTTAACCATACCGATGATCTCATCACCCATTACAAGTTGATCTAAAGATCCCATCTGCCCTGAACCTGTATATCCTACATCATGAACCATGTTGGCACCAGATTGAGCTGCCATTAGTATACTCATTGCTGCTTCTGCAGCAGCTTGTCCATCTAAAGTATGTGAATCAGTACATCCACCGGTACCAAATACTGGAATACCCATATAATG
>JBEPXG010000224.1:0-3199 GCA_041642015.1 Halanaerobiales bacterium | reverse complement strand
AGATATCTATTTTAGGTTCAATTGGATTTGGTAGTTTTACTCCACTTTGTGCCTGTGGAACTATGGCTGTTATTTTATCTATGTTTGTAAGTCAAATGCCTTGGGCACCGATTATGGCATTTTTAGTATCATCACCTTTAACAAGCCCATCACAGTTTATTTTTCAAACCGATTTTTTAGGATTAAACTTAGCATTAGCAGTATTAATTTCATCGATAATCCTAGGGATTGGTGCTGGAATTTTAGCAAATTTATTGTCTGAAAAAACTATATTTTTTGATAAACAATATAGAGCTTCTTTTAAAGATGATAATAAAAACAGAAGCTGTAATAAAAACAAATCAAAAAATAAAAATATATTAGATAAGTATAAAATCAAACAACTGATTTATGAGTTTTATGAACTTGGAATTAAAAAAGTACTATTATATTTCCTTATCTTTATTGCCATCGGTCAACTTGTAGAAATATTTGTTCCAACAGAATGGATTTTAAGTCTTTTTAGTAGTGATAATGTATATTCAATACCATTATCTGCTTTAATAGGTCTACCTTTATATGTTAGTGGGATGTCTTCTTTACCATTATTAAAAACTATTCTAGAATTAGGTGCTGGTGGAGGAGCAGTACTTGCATTTTTAATTGCTGGTCAAGGGACAGGTGTTGCTGTTATTGTAGGATTATCCACTATAATTAAAAAAAGAGCTTTAATCTTTTATGTATCATATATATTTATCGGAGCTATCATGAGCGGATATATTTATCAAGTAATAATATTATAGAATATAGTAAAGGAAAAGTATGAATTTTATTGAATTTATAAATTAGTATTATTAAAATAATAAATATTACAGTTTAAAAAATCAATTCTTAACTTGTATTATTTAATATTAATGGATAGAATATAAATTGTAGATATTAATGTGGGGTGATCATTTAGTTGAATAAAAAGATTTTATTAATTACCGGAATAAGTGGTGGTTTAGCAGGACTTGCTGCATCAAATATTGATGGTTGGTTTAATAGTATATTAATAGCTTTATTAATTGGACTCACTGTCGGTTATATAGGATCAAAGTTCTTTTCTGATGAAAGTAAGTAAAAGAAAACATTAGAAAGGGGAGATTTTATATGTTGAAAAGAAAAGTAACTGGTGTAGATATCCAACTTTTAAAAGGTGATATATCCAAACAAGATGATATTGAAGCTATTGTAAATGCTGCAAATGCTCAATTAAGAACAGGTGGTGGAGTTGCTGGAGCTATTCATAGAACAGCAGGTCCTGGTTTAGAGAAGGAATGTCGACCATTAGCTCCTATTAAGCCAGGAGAGGCAGTAATTACCAGTGGGTATAATTTACCTAACGGATATGTTATACACTGCTTAGGACCTGTTTATGGGGTAGATAAGCCTGAAGATAAACTATTAAGAGACTGCTATGTTAACTCTCTTAATTTAGCTGAAGAAAATAAAGTGAAATCAATAGCATTTCCGGCTATTTCAACAGGAGCTTTTGGCTATCCGATTGATAAAGCAGTAAAAATTGCTTTAGAAACTGTTTTAGATAAATTATCTGAACTTAAAAATTTAAAAACTATAAGATTTGTTTTATACAGCCAAAATGATCTAAACATATATGAAAAAACTTTAAATGAAATGATAAAATGATAATTTTTTAATATGAAATAATAATTAAGGAGATTTTAAAATTGAAAAAATTCATTAAATATTTGATTATAACATTAATTGTTTTAATAATTATAGGTTTTGGAGGAATTACCTATTTTACAAATTCAATTATAAATCAGCAGGCAAATACTAGGATCGTAAAAGATAGTAATCTAATAGATAAATACTCAAATCTAATAGATCAAGTTGAAATGAGAACTTCTGATGATTTAAAGATTAACTCGTGGAGATTTGCAGTAGATAATCCAGAAGGAATAGTTGTTGTTATACATGGAATGCATGGCCAGGATGCATCATCATTATTAGAGTTCGGTAAGTTCTTTTATGATAATAACTATGAAACCTTTTGTATAGATTTAAGAGCACATGGAAAAAGCGAAGGAGAAAAAATAGGTTTTGCATATACAGAAACAAGAGACCTAAACTCTCTATTAGATTGGATTAAAATTCAACCTAAATACAAAGATAAAGAAATAATTCTATTTGGACTTTCTATGGGGGGAGCAACAGCAATTAATACTGCTCCTTTTAGAAATGATATTGATAAAATAATAAGTGTAAGTTCATTTGCAAGTTATGAAAAAACATTTCTTGATTATATGAGAAAAGATGAAGTACCAGAATATTTAGTTCAAGCTTTTAAACCAAGTATTAGAATGCTTCTATCATTAAAATATAATACCAGTCCTACTAAAAATTCACCAGTTAATAATATAAAGGATATAAGTATTCCAACTCTATTAATCCATGGAACCAATGACCAACAAATATCTGTTAATCAAGCATATGAATTAAAAGAAAAAGGAAAAGACAATGTTCAACTTTGGACTGTTAAAGACTATAATCACTTAGTAGTAACAGATATATTAGATGAAGAAAATAACTGGTATCAAGAAAGATTAATTAACTTTATAAAAAACTAAAGGATGAATAAAATGAATTATACAAAATTAAGTAATATTAAAAATCATAAAGATCTGCAGTATGAAGTCACCAAAGATCTTTGGCCTGAATTTATGTTTCATGACCCAATATCAAATAAGTATTGGGAAAAACTATTTACTTTTTTTCCTGAATTTCAGTATACATTAAAATCAAATGAAGAAATATTAGGAGTTGGCAACAGTATACCACTATATTGGAATAAAGATTTTAATAAACTACCAGAAAGAGGTTGGGATTGGGCACTTAAAAAAGGTATAGAGGATAAAAAGAAAGATATTAAAGCAAACACATTATGTGGACTACAAATTGCTGTAGCAAAAGATCATCAAAATAAAGGGGTAAGTACACTGCTTTTAAAAGAAATGGTTAATACAGCTAAAAAATATGATTATAACAATGTTGTCATACCAATACGCCCTAGTTTAAAAAGTAATTATCCTTTAACAGATATAGATAATTATATTACCTGGAAAAGAGAAGATGGATTACCCTATGATCCATGGATAAGAGTACATCTTAGATTTGGTGGTGAAATAATAAAAGTCTGTAATGAGGCTATGAAGAT
>JBEPXG010000223.1:0-3236 GCA_041642015.1 Halanaerobiales bacterium | reverse complement strand
TCATGATGGGAAAATGGATGCACCATCTGGTACCGCTGTTAAAACAGCAGAAATGATTTCAGAGAATAGAACTAAAGATGAAAAGAAAACAAATCGTAAATTTATTGAAAACTTAGAAGGGGCAAGAGGTGCTGAATATGATGATATTCATATTCACAGTGTTAGACTTCAAGGTTTAGTAGCTCATCAAGAGGTAATCTTTGGTGGAAAAGGACAGACCTTAAAAATTAGACATGACTCAATTAATAGAGAATCGTTTATGCCCTGAATTAAGTTAGCTGTAAATAAGATTGATAAATATGATGGTTTAATTTACGGTTTAGACGAAATAATGGATATATAGGAAGGAGCATCTCTATGAAAGAATATAATATTGCAGTTGTCGGAGCAACTGGTGCTGTTGGCACTGAAATGCTTAAAGTATTAGAAGAATATGATTTACCAATAAATAATCTTAAAGTAATTGCTTCTCCTAGATCAGAAGGTAAAAAGATTAAATTTAAAGATAAAGAATATGAAATTGAAAGTATTCAAAAAGGTACTTTTAAAGATATAGATATAGCATTATTTAGTATTGGTAGTGGGAACTCCAAAAAATTTGTACCACAAGCTGTTTATGAAGGTGCTTTAGTAATTGATAACAGTAATGCTTATAGAATGGATGATGAAGTACCATTAGTAGTACCTGAAATTAATCCAGAAGCAGTTAAAGATCACAGTGGTATTATTGCAAATCCAAACTGTTCTACAATACAGATGGTTATTGCTTTAAATCCATTGAAAAAGAAATATAAAATAAATAAAGTATTAGTTAGCACTTATCAAGCTGTCTCAGGTACAGGACTTAAAGCTATAGAAGAACTCAAAAATCAAGCTAAGGCATATTTAGATGGTAATGAAATAAAATCAGAAGTTTATCCTCATCAGATTGCTTTTAATGCAATACCATTAATTGACAAAATTAATGATAATGGATATACTGAGGAAGAATTAAAATTAAATCGAGAAACAAAAAAGATTTTTGATGATCAAAAAATCAATGTAACAGCTACTGCTGTAAGAATTCCAGTTGTCTATGGACATAGTGAAAGCATACATGTTGAATTAGATAATAAAGTTGATTTAGAAGAAATTGAATACTTACTTTCAAATGATGAAAATATTAAACTTATTGATAATCCAGAAGAGGATGAATATCCTACTCCTATCATGTCTGAAGATGACGATAAAATTCTAGTAGGTAGAGTAAGAAAAGACTTACACAATGATAATGCATTAGAGATGTGGGTTGTAGGAAACAATATTAGAAAAGGTGCAGCTTTAAATGCTGTTCAGATTGCAGATTATATGATCAAAAGTAATCTAATATAATGGAGGAAAACAATGTCTACAGTTGTTTTGAAGTTCGGTGGTACTTCGCTTAAAGATAAAGATAGTAGGAAAGCTGCCGTTGATAGAGTAAAAGAAAAGCTAAATAAAGGTATAAAACCTGTAATTGTTGTATCAGCAATTGGTCGTAAGGGTTCACCTTATGCAACTGATACCTTAATTGAATTAGCTAAAACAGTTAATAATGAATTTGATAATCGTGAAAAAGATTTAATTATGTCATGTGGTGAAGTAATTTCATCTGTTGTAATGGTACAAAATTTAAAAGATAATGGTATTAATGCACAGACCTTAACTGGAGCTCAAGCAGGAATATTAACAGATCAGACATATTGTAATTCCAAAGTTTTAAATGTAAATCCTGAAAAAATTATTGGTCTAATTAATAATGATATTGTTCCTGTTATTGCAGGTTTTCAAGGAATTACTAAAGATGGTGAAATAACTACCTTAGGTAGAGGTGGTAGTGATACTACAGCCTCTATAATTGCAGCAAGTATATCTGCAGAGATGATAGAAATTTATACTGATGTTGATGGACTATTAACAGGAGATCCAAAGTATGTCAGAAATGCAAAGTTTCTTAAAAAAGCAAACTATACTGAAGCTTGTGAATTAGCTTATCAAGGGGCAAAGGTGATTCATCCAGCTGCAGCTGAAATAGCTATGAAAAATGAAATACCAATCAAAATTAAATCTACATTTAATAATAATAGTGGTACTAAAATTGATAAAGATGGAGATAAAGCTAAATTAACTCCAATTACTGGACTAGCAAGTAGAGATGATATTTTTTATGTAGAAATAACAGCACATAACAAAATAAACTATGAGAATGGTCTATATGTTTTTCAACTTTTAGCAGATCAAAATATAAGTGTTGACTTTATTAATATTAGAGAATCGGTAATTTCATTTGTAATTAATAATGAAAAAAGAGAGCTCACAGAAAAGCTATTGAATGATTATAATTTTGATTTTGAAATTAATGAAGACTATGTTAAAATTTCTGTAGTAGGTGGAGGAATGACAGGACAGCCTGGCATAATGGCTAAGATTGTTAATGCCCTTCATGATTCTAACATTAGAATATATCAAACTACTGACTCTCATACAGTAATATCTTGTTTAATTAAACAAAAGGATAAAATAAAGGCTCTGAACGCCCTTCATGATGCCTTTAATTTAAATACAATTGGAGGTTAAAAATATGTATAAAAGTTTTGGTAATTTATTAACAGCAATGGTTACACCTTTTGATAAAAATCAAAAAGTGGATTACGATCAAGTTAGGAAGTTAGCGAGAAAACTTGTTGATGAAGGAAATGATGGACTTGTTGTTTTAGGAACAACTGGAGAAGTTCCAACCCTTACTCACAAAGAGAAGTTAGAAATCTTAAAAACTGTTGTTGATGAAGTAGGAAAAGAGGCAAATATTGTAGCTGGTACTGGTTCTTATTCAACAGAAGCTAGTATCAAGTTATCAAAAGAGGCAAAAGAAATTGGTGTAGATGGTGTTATGATTGTAGTTCCTTACTATAATAAACCACCACAATATGCATTATATAATCATTTTAAGGAGATAGCAGAGAGTATAGATTTACCAATTTTAATGTATAATGTACCATCAAGAACTTCACGTAATATGGAAGCAGAAACAATTAAAAAATTAGCTGAAATCGATAATATTATAGCTATCAAAGAAGCTAGTGGGGACTTAGGTCAGGTTGCTGAGATAAGTCTAATTGATAAAAAAGACTTCTATATATACAGTGGAGATGACATGCTTACACTACCTATTATGTCTTTAGGTGGAGAAGGTGTAGTAAGTGTAGCTGGACATGTGG
>JBEPXG010000222.1:0-3248 GCA_041642015.1 Halanaerobiales bacterium | reverse complement strand
CTAATATCACAGGAATACCTGTTATTCTTTCTAGAATTTTAACTATCGGTACATCTGACCAGGAAAGATTAGAATTCTCAATTATCTTGCCCTTTTTTAAATCTAAAGGACCTGGAGTTCCTAAACCTATTTTAACAATTTCTTCTTTTGTTACTTTACTATTATCAATTACTCGTTCAATAGTATTTTTTATATTATCAATAATTACATCTCTACCTTGATCAGCTTCAGTTGGGTTATGTGCTTTAGTAATAATTTTCCCTTCGTTATCTGCTAAAGCTGTTAGAATTTTTGTTCCACCTATATCAATTCCAATAAAATATTCTTTACTCATCTTTGCTCAACTCCCCTATTTCTATTTTTTCATACTTAGAGGAAATTTCTATTGTTGCATTTAATATCATTAAAGAAACAAAGTTCATTAGTAATAGGGCTATACCAAATCCTGATATTATTAATATAGATGATAAAATAAATACAATAATAAACCATAAAAATGTAAAAATTAAATTATCAATTGTAGTTAAAAATGAGTTTTTGATAATATCTTTTATACCTAAATCCCTTTTTAGAGCAAGATAACCCCAGTAAGTACACTGCATCATTGAAAAAAAGATTATTATATATAAAATCAAGACAGCTAAGACTAACATAAATATACTATCTGAACCTTTTCTTAAAAAGAATACAAAATCAACAAATAATATTATGTATATAAAAAAAGTAAAGAGAAAACCAACAAGGCCTCTCTTGAAATTTTCTTTTATATATGTAAAATATTTTTTAATTGTAAAATCATTAAACTTTAAATAATCAATGCTTACCATTAATCCTCCCATAAAAAAGGGACCTAAAAGAATAATTGGTATGATTAATAAATAGTATGCACGTAAAAACAAACCATAATAACCTATATATACAACTATGGTAGAAAGAAAAAACCATAGTAAGTTTAAAATACCAAATTTAAATAATTTATCATAACTTTGTGATGTGGATTTTTTTAGTACTTGCCATATTTTCACAAGAGCGCCCCCTGATTATTAAAAATTCAAATTTATTATATCACTAATAAAATTCAATGTAAAGAAAAGGAAAAGCCCCTAAATAAGGGGCTTAAAAGACTTATCTTGGTTTATTAGTCTCCCTTTACCCTATCTTGATGTATTGGCCAAGATACTTTCTGCCAGCGTTCTGCTAGTTCTTCTAGCTGTTTGCCAACCTCTTCACTTACAACATCTTCTGCTCCATCATGAGTAGGTTTAGCATTTGATTCTTTTACAATCTCTCTTAAAGCAGGATTGTTATCTATAATCGGACAGGGTCTTAATGAATTTTCATTAAAGGGTTGTCTTTTCTGATAGGATTTAAATAATTGATTATCTAAGACTTCTTTGAGACTTTTATCTTTTATGTTATCGGTAGAGAAATGCACAAATGCACAAGGTTCTACATCTCCTTTTGCATTAATATGAAAGTACCTTCTTCCTCCTGCTATACATCCTCCACTATATGTTCCATCATTCCAAAAATCAATTGCAAATAGAGGTTTATTACCCCTAAGTTCAGGGATTCTTTCTGCCATAAATGCTCTTTGCTTAGGAGTTAGCATCATATCGAGATTTGGATCTTTTCCAATTGGCATATAATGGAATATCCAGCTATATGACACACCTTTTTCAATAAGCATGTCATAAAATTCATCAGTTTCAAATAAGTCATAAACATTATTTCTTGTAGCAGTAATACTGGTTCCAAATATTATTCCTCTTTCATGTAAACGATCCATAGTTGCCATAATTTTATCATATACACCATCACCTCTACGCTGATCAGTCTGTTTTTTAAATCCTTCTAGACTGATAGCTGGTGTGATATTTCCTAATTCAAGCATTTTATCTGCCATATCATCATCAATTAAAGTACCATTAGTATACATCATAAAACCAACATCGGGATGTTTTTCCACTAATTCCATTAATCGTGGATAAACTGTGGGTTCTCCACCTGAAAAGATTATGAAATATATACCTAATTCTTTGGCCTCATTGATTATCCTATCCATTGTTTCAAATTCCAGAGTGTCTCCTTTTTCATACTTACCAGCCCAACAACCTTCACAATCTAAGTTACAGCCACTAGTTGGGTCCATTAATATAGCCCAGGGTACACCAAACCCAAATTTTTCTGACATTTTATACTGATATGGAATACCTAACAAAGCAGAGTTTACAAAAAAGTTCATTAACAGTCCTTCTTTATAACTTGAAGCAACATTACTCAACTTTTTTACATAACTTTGTATAGCTGGATTCTTTTTGTAGTTTTCTCTGATTGCATTAATTTGTCTGTGATGTTTATCAGTACTTGCAATCTTATCAGCTAAGTTCAGTATCTTTAAAAAATTATTATCTGGATCTTTTTCAATATAGCTTAATCCCTTTTTCATTAACTTTTCGGCTGCAAATTTTTTAGCAAAGTTAAAATTAGCCATATTAATCCCTCCTTGATATTAAACAATACTGACTGGATATTTCAAATAATAGATTTCCAAACGAACTTGATTGGTTTAGTTTAATATTAACTCATCAAGTATCGATGCTACTCCATCATTTTCATGATGAGGGGCAATTAGATCTGCCATATCCTTTATTTTCTGAGCAGCATTTTCCATAGCTACTCCAGTATTAGCAAAAGCTAACATCTCTAGGTCATTATAGCTATCACCTATTGCAATTATTTCATCTTGTTTAATATCTTTATTCTGGATGATTTTCTGGAGGGTGTTTCCTTTATTTACTCCCTTAGCTCCTATTTCAATAAAGTACTCTTTAGATTCTGTTACATCAATTATATCATTATATGTTTCCCTTAAATATTTGTGGTAGTATTGGTGTTTATCACGGTCATCCTCAATTATGAGAAGTTTAGTTGGGGCATCAAAATCAAATTGATCTAGATTATCAACTTGGATTGCATTTATTCCGGAACTTTCTTCATATCTTTTTTTATACTCATTATCTTTATCAACATATAGTTTATCATTTTGGTATAGGTTAATATGCAAGTCTTTACTTTTGATATCTTTAATAATCTCTTTTGCATATTCTTTTTTAATTGGATTATGATATATGATTTTGTTTTCTTTAATATTTTTAACCATTGAACCATTATATACTATTACTTCATTTTCTAAACCTAGTTCTTTTAGATAAGGATATGCTGAACTATACATTCTTCCAGTGGCT
>JBEPXG010000221.1:0-3275 GCA_041642015.1 Halanaerobiales bacterium | reverse complement strand
AAGAAGTTAGATAGTAATCCTCTTACTAGAATCAAGAAGAGTTTAAAGGAAAGAAATCATATCAAAGGGGCATTTATATGTAAAAATGATATATTTAGAATGATTTATGAACTTGAAGAGAGAAGAGCAGAAAGAAATAATAGACCAATATATTTAAGTTATATAAAGTTTTTAAATATAAATGATATAAAAAGATATGATTATAGAATAGAAAAAATACTAGAAAAGACTTTAAGAAAAGGAGATATTATTACAAGATGGGATTCTGATAAATACTTAATATTACTTGTAGATATTGATCAAAAAAGTGCAAGAGTTGTATTGGATAGAATAAAAGAAGAAATTAATGAGGAAACTAATATAGATAAAAATAAATTAAAATATGATTTCGAGTCAATTTAGACAAATAAACAAGCTATTATATATTCTGATAGTTCTATTTATTACTTGATTTGAAAACCTTCCCCAATATCATAGTTGAAGCTGGCTATCCTAATTTGATTTAGAAAATAATATTAGTTAGATTATAAGCTATTCTACTAAATAATATAAAGTATTTCCTATATACCAATAATATTATCTACTTCAAATTATATAAATAATCTTTTCATTAAGTAAAATTTAGTAAGAACAATATAATTGTTAATTCAGATATTTTTATTAAGATAACAAAAACACTATTTATCATTTTATAATAAATATTTATTGATAAACAATAAAAATATATTGACAAATAATAAATTATTTATTATAATATAAATATAATTTTTAAAGGAGGAAATATATTGTGGAAAAAAGGAACAATTTGACAAATTTTTTGGAGAAGTTTTTATTGTTAATATTTTGGGGAACAGCTCTATTAAGCATTTTTTTAATCTATTTAATTTTTAGAGGTGAATATGCTGTAGAAAATACATATCTAGCTATTATTAATAGAATAATTAGAACAGCTATATTTTTATATATAATACATATATTAAGAAAACTATTAATAAGTATAAAACAGAATAATCCATTTAAAAAAGAAAATATTGTAAAATTTAGATCAATTGGATACCTGATATTAGGTCTAGGTCTGTACAATACCATTATGAACTTTCCTAATGCATCAGGTTCATTATTAATAGGTACCCCATATGGAGGAATTGAGATGGGTGTTTTAAATTATATAATATTAGGTTGTCTTGCATTGGTCATGTCTGAAGTATTTAAACAAGCTTATGAAATAAAAAAAGAAAATGAATTAACAATATAGGTGATGAAAATGGCAATAAAAGTAAATTTAGATCTTATGATGGTAAAAAGGGGAGTATTACTGACTGAGTTGGCAGATAGAGTAGGTATTACAAATGCAAATCTATCAATATTAAAAACAAATAAAGCTAAAGCTGTTAGATTTTCAACTTTAAATGCAATTTGTCGAGAACTTAACTGTCAACCTGGAGATATATTAGAATATGTACCTGATAATGATAAAGAAAAATAAAATAAAATCCTGATAATATTGATAATATATATATTTATGTTATAATTAACCATATTCAAAATAAATAAATATTTAAACAAGGAGAATAATATAATGAAGTTTCCTAAATTAAAAATAGGTAATTTAACTCCTGAATATCCTATTATTCAGGGTGGAATGGCAGTTAGAATTTCTATGGCTGAACTTGCTAGTGCTGTTGCAAATGAAGGTGGAATTGGAGTTATTGCAGGTACTGCTTTACCAGTTGATACATTGAAAGCTGAAATAAAGAAAGCCAAAAGTAAAACCGATGGAATCTTAGGTGTAAATATAATGTTTGCAGCTCGAGAGTTTAAAGAACTATTAATAGGTTCTATAGAAGCTGGTATAGATTTAATAATATCAGGAGCAGGTTTCTCAAGGGATATGTTTACTATTGGTAAGGAGTATAATGTACCAGTAGTACCTATTGTATCATCTTTAAGATTAGCTAAAATATCAGAAAAGTTAGGTGCTGATGCAATTGTAGTTGAAGGTGGAAATGCAGGAGGTCATTTAGGTACTGAAGAAGATGCAATTCCATTAATAAAAAAGATTAAAGATAAAGTAAGTATTCCAGTTATTGGAGCCGGAGATATAGTTACTCCTGAAGATATAGATAATATGTTCAAATTAGGTGTAGACGGTGTACAAATGGGTACTAGATTTTTAGCAAGTAATGAAGCTAATATTGCTGACAATTTTAAAGAACTATGTGTAAATGCTAAAAAAGAAGATATTGTAAGAATAATTAGTTCGGTTGGATTACCAGCAAATGCAATCAAAACAAAGTTTACTGAATTAATAAAAGAAGGCAAAGCCCCTAAACCGGTAAACTGTAATAAATGTTTAAAAAAATGTACTGAAGAGTTCTGTATAAGAGATGCATTACTTAAGGGTAGACAAGGTGATTTAGAAGAAGGAGTATTTTTCACAGGTAAAGGAATGTGGAAAGTTAATGAAATACTTTCTGTAAAAGAGATTTTTGAAAGAATAAAAAATTATAATAATTAATATATCAAGGCCAGCATTTGCTGGTCTTTTTTATATGGTAAAAATAAATTATAGATTAAAAAATTAAATATACTAATGATCAAATTCTGTAGTATTTAATAGATGAAATATTTTTTTATAAAAAAGTTGATTTATATTTTTTTTGAGTATATAATGAATGTAGAGTCACATGAAGCTGAATTCACATTCATATAAAGGAGGAAGAATATGCCAAGATCGACATTTAATAATTTACCCCAGGAAAAAAAGGATAGAATAATTGATGCAGCCATAGAAGAATTTGCTAATAATAACTATCATAAAGCAAGTATTACTAATATAATAGAAAAAGCAGATATTGCTAGTGGTAGTTTTTATCAATATTTTGAAAATAAAGAAGATCTTTTCAGATACTTAATAAATATTGTTGGACAAAGAAAATTAGATTATCTTGACCAAGAAATCATGCAAAGACCAGACGAGATCAACTTTTTTGTATTACTAAAAAAATTATATCAAGGAGGATTAGAATTTGCTAAAGATAATCCTCGTCTTTTATCTATAGGCAATAATGTGGTTAACAATAACTGTGAAGTTTGTAATAAAATCATGGAAGATTTAAAACCACAAAGTGATGAATTTTTCAAAAGATTAATTAGATTGGGTATTAAAAGAGGTGAATTAAAGGAAAAAATGAACTACATGCCACACTTTTTTCTTGCATTAGCCCGCTCCGAGTTCTGGACCAATATACTGCTAAGCCTTTCCGTCAGCTTAG
>JBEPXG010000220.1:0-3358 GCA_041642015.1 Halanaerobiales bacterium | reverse complement strand
AAAAAAACAGAGAAATCATAGATATAAGGTAGGTCAAGAAGTGGTTCATAGTCGTTGGGGACGAGGAAAAATTGTTGAAATTTCTGATAAAAATGATTTAGAATTAACAATAGATTTTGGTAGGGGAACTCCCAAAAAGCTACTAGAGAAGTATGCCCCTATTCAAAGAGCATAATCTGTAGGAGTGGTTATATGGTAAACAAAGATATTGATAAAAAAATAAAAGAACTTAGAAAAGAAATTAGAAAACATGAATATAAGTATTATGTTTTAGATAACCCTGAAATTTCTGATTATGAATATGACCAGTTATTAAAAAAATTAAAAGAACTGGAAAAAGAGAACCCAGAACTTATAACTGAAGATTCTCCAACCCAACGGGTGGGTGGTGAACCAAGAGATGAATTTAAAAAGGTTGAACATAGTTCACAAGTTTTAAGTTTAGATAATGCTTTCAATAGAGATGATTTAAAAAGCTTTGATGATAGAGTTAAAAGAAAACTCAAAAAAAATGATTATCAATATATTGTTGAACACAAAATAGATGGTCTTTCTGCAATTTTAAGATATGAAAATGGCAAATTAACAATAGGTGCTACTAGGGGTAATGGTCGTATAGGTGAAGATGTTACACATAATTTAAAAACAATTAAAAGTATTCCTTTAAAATTGAGAAAAGATAATATTGATATTGAACTAAGGGGTGAGGTCTTCATAAAAAAAGAAGACTTCGTGGAATTAAATAAGAAGAGAAAAGCAAATGAAGAAAATCTTTTTGCAAATCCCAGAAACGCTGCTGCTGGTTCCATAAGACAACTTGATCCTAAAGTAGCGGCTGACAGGCCTCTTTCATTTATAGCTTATGATCTGGTGAATTTTAATAGTGATGAAATAAAAATAGAAAATCACAAACAAGCCTTAGAACTATTAAAAGAATTAGGTTTTAATATTAATTGGTATAAAAAATGTGAAAATATAGATCAAGTTATTGAAATTTGTGAAGAATGGATTGAAAAAAGAGAAGAAATTGACTTTGAAATTGATGGTATGGTAGTCAAGATTAATCAGATAGATTTAAGGGATGAGCTCGGAAGTACCTCAAAAAATCCCAGATGGGCAATAGCATATAAATTTCCAGCTCAACAAAAAACCACTAAAGTAAAAGATATTGATGTCACTGTTGGACGTACAGGGGCTTTAACTCCTAATGCGGTATTAGAACCTGTCTTTATAGATGGTTCAACCGTAAGTAGAGCAACCTTACACAATGAGGATGAGGTCAAAAGAAAAGATGTTAGGATTAATGATACAGTTTTAATACAAAAAGCTGGTGATGTAATCCCTGAAGTTGTTAAAGTTATAAAAGAAAAAAGAACAGGTAATGAAAAAGAATTTAAAATGCCTGATAATTGTCCTGTATGTGGAGAAAACGTATTTCGTGAAGAAGGAGAAGCAGTAACTAGATGTACTAATATTAGTTGCCCTGCCCAAAGAAGAGAAAGTATTTTACATTTTGTTTCTAGAGATGCTATGGATATTGAGGGAGTAGGCCCATCTCTAGTAGACCAGTTATTAGAAAATGATCTGATAGAAGATTTTTCTGATCTATATTACCTTAATAAAGATGATTTAATTAGTTTGGAAAGAATGGCTGAAAAATCTTCACAAAATGTAATAGAAGCTATCGAAAATAGTAAAAATCGAGAACTAAATAGATTAATTTATGCATTAGGTATTAGACATATTGGAAGTAATTCTTCACGTATTTTAATAAAATATTTTGATTCAATTGATAAATTAAAAAATGCAGATCATAAAGATTTAATAGAAATTGATGAGATTGGTCCTGTAATGGCTGAAAGTATAGTTAACTTCTTTAAAAATGAGCATAATTTAAATGTTTTAAGAAAACTAAAAGATGTAGGAGTAAAAATGGAAAGAGAAAGCACAAAACCAGAAACCGAACAATACTTGGAAGGTAAGTCCTTTGTATTTACGGGTGCTTTAGATAATTATACAAGAAAAGAAGCTGCTGAATTAGTGAGAAAGTTTGGTGGTAATGTCAAATCATCTGTTAGTTCTAAGACATCATATTTGGTTGTTGGAGATAATCCAGGATCTAAATATAATCAAGCACAAGAACTAGGAGTGGATATTTTAGAAGAAAATGATTTTGAAAGTTTAGTCAAAGGAGGTAGTTAATTTTGCCCAATTGGAAATTTTATAAATTTGCATTTATATTTTCAGTTATAGCATTGATCTTAATTGCTATTTTAAATCCCTTTTATTTATGGCCTTGGGGAATAGTAATATTTTTAATTCAAATAATTACAGTTTTTATTTCAGATTGGTTGGTAAAAATAATTAGAAAAAAATATCCAAAAAGCAGATATTTAATACCAGGATTTGTCCTTTATAGAAGGTATTTTGCCTTTACTTTTACTATTTATCTATATTTTGGTGTTTTTAATTTAGCCGAAAGTTCTTTTGCAAAGTTATATTTCAGTTTATTTATATTAGGTGTTATGGGTTTAGGATTGAGTCTAATTATGAGAATATTAATTGCAGGTCAACTACTTGATAGATTTAAAGATGGCGATGATAAGGAGTGATAAAAAATGATTAATGAAAAAGAAGTTAAATATATTGCAGATTTAGCAAGTTTAAAACTCTCAGATGATGAAGTAGAAACATTTTCTAAACAGTTGAGTGATATCTTAGATTATGTAGAAAAACTAGATGAACTTGATACAGAAGATATTGTACCTACTGCTTATACAGTACCAGTTAAAAATGTATTGAGAGAGGATAAAGTAGAAGATTCACTAGAAATTGAAAAAGTTCTACAAAATGCACCCGAAAAAGTCAATAATCAATTTAGAGTACCAAAAATAATGGATGAAGATAATTAATAATATAACAGGAGGTGAAAATCCCTCTTAGGGATTTCTAATTATGGAATTATATAAAAGGACTTTAACTGATTTGTTAAATATGTTAGATGAAAAAAGGGTAAAACTTAAAGATATTCATGAATCCTTAGCATATAGGATAAAAAATGTAGATCCTAAGATTAAAGCATATGTAAATCAAAATGAAGAGATTGATATTGAGAACTTAGATGAAAATGATTACAAAGAAACATATTTGAAGGGATTACCAATTGCTATAAAAGATAATATTTCAACGGACAATATTAAAACAACTTGTTCTTCAAAGATGCTTGAAAATTACAATCCTCCCTATAATGCAACTGTTGTAGAAAAGATTAAAAAAGCAGGTGGCATAATTACTGGGAAAACAAATATGGATGAATTTGCAATGGGATCTTCCACAGAAAACTCAGCCTTTTTTCCTA
>JBEPXG010000219.1:0-3368 GCA_041642015.1 Halanaerobiales bacterium | reverse complement strand
AGGTTCTTTATTCACTAAAATATCTAATTTTACTAAGTCTGATTCCTCATATCCAACCATTTCATAATCAAGTGTTGCATAACCCCTTGATTTTGATTTTAATTGGTTGAAAAAATCAGTAATTATCTCACTTAAAGGCATTTTATATTTTAATGCAACACGATTTTCATCAACATATTGCATGTCAATAAATTCACCACGGTTTTCCTGACATAACTCCATGATTGAACCAATATATTCTTCTGGTACATGAACAGTTGCTTCAACAAATGGCTCTTTTATAAGTTTGATTTCATTTTGTTCCGGAAAATCTGCTGGATTTTCAATTTCAAGTTTTTCACCAGTTTCTGTTTCAATCTTATATATAACACTTGGAGCAGTTGTTATAAGATCTATATCATATTCTCTCTCTAATCTTTCCTGAATAATTTCCATATGTAACAACCCTAGAAATCCACATCTAAAACCAAATCCTAAAGCTTCTGATGTTTCTGGTTCAAATAATAAGGAAGCATCATTTAACTGTAATTTTTCTAATGCATCTTTCAACAAATTATAATCATTATTATCAGATGGGTATAATCCACTATAAACCATTGGTTTAACCTTTTTATAACCAGGTAGAGGTTTGTCTGCCGGGTTATTTGATAAAGTTATTGTATCACCAACTCTACAGTTTCTTACATCTTTAATACCAGCAATAATATAACCTACTTCACCAGCTGATAAAGTTTCTACCGCAGTCATTGTAGGATTAAAGACTCCAACTTCATCAACCTCGTATTTTTTATTATTAGCCATTAACTTAATATTGTCATTTACACTTATTTCACCATCTATCACTCTTACATAAGCAATTACTCCCTGGTAAGAATCATAAACAGAATCAAAAACTAATGCTCTTAAAGGTTTATTTGTATTGTCTTGTGGTGCTGGTATTCTATCAATAACAGCATTTAAGACTTCCTCTATATTTGTTCCTTCCTTAGCACTTGTTAATATTGCTTCATCTGGATCTATACCAATTTCCATTAATTGTTCTTTTACCATATTCGGATTAGCACTATCTAAATCAATCTTGTTTATAACTGGTATAATTTCAAGATCATTTTCTAATGCTAAATATATATTAGCCATAGTTTGAGCTTCAACACCTTGAGCGGCATCTATTACTAACAATGCCCCTTCTGCTGCAGCTAAACTTTTTGAAACTTCATAAGAAAAATCAACATGTCCAGGAGTATCGATTAAATTAAGTTCATAATCTTTATAACCTATTCTAACAGCCTGAGCCTTTATTGTTATACCTCGTTCTCTTTCCAAATCCATATTATCAAGAACCTGGTCTTTCATATCACGACCAGAAATTGTATTTGTAAATTCTAGGATTCGGTCAGCAAGTGTAGATTTGCCATGATCTATATGTGCTATAATACAAAAATTTCTTATATGCTGACAGTCCATAGTTTTCCCCTTTCTATATATAAATACCTGCTGCTAATTATAACATTGTATATTTCATTTATCAAGATAACAAAACTTTGAATAATAATATGAGTTAAAAGCTTGCATTTTTACATATCTAATGTTAAAATTGATATGTTGCAAATTTAGGAAATACCATATAAATATATCGTTCACTTACAAGGAGGTGAAAGTTGTGCCTATTATTGAATCTGCAAAGAAAAGAGTTAAAACTTCTGAAAAGAAAAGAAAAGTTAACAGACGTTGGAAGGATAAGCTAAAAAATACTATAAAAGAATATGAAGCAGCTATCGAAGAAGGAAATGTAGAAAAGGCTGAAGAATTATTACCAGAAACATATAAAATTATTGATAAAGCTGCATCTCATAACATTATTCATAAAAATAATGCTGCCAGAAAAAAATCTAAAATGAAAAGAATGCTTAATGATTTAAAATAATATAGTATTTGAAAAGGCTTATTCTGTTTAAGAATAAGCCGTTTATTTTTTTATATACTAATAATTGCATTTTGAATAGCATTTTCTACTGTATTATTTCCAGATTTATAATCAATATCTGCTTTTAAAAACTTGTCCAACATTCTTTCTAACTCTTCAAATGTAAAAGAATCTACATATCCATAAATTTTTTTAACAGGATATGGATGTTCATCAATCTTTTTGGCTATCTTTTTATGATTTATACCCTGGCTTTTTAAATCTTTAATTATTAACATTAATTTGATTCTTCTTGAAATCATTGTAAATATAATTTGAGGTATCTCACCATTAGCAATCATTTGATGGAAAAGGTAAACACTTTTATCTTTCTGTTTTTTACTTATAGAATCTAAGAATTCAAAAATTGTATTTTCTTTTAATCTTCTATCTTTCGTAATGATATTCTTAATATCAGAAACCTCAACTATATCTTTATTGTTTATAAACGTACAAATTTTATTTATTTCAGAATCTAATTGTTGTAAATTGTTGTTAAACATCTTCTCTAATAATCTGATACCCCGATAATCTATTTTTTTATCTCTCTTTTCAAATTGTTTTTTTATCCATTTATTCAAATCTTTATATTTAGGTGCTTTTATATGAATAACTTCTGTTTGTTTTTTTATTTTTTTCAATCTTTTATTTTTAGAAATATCTTCATTAACAAATATTATTAAGACAGTTGTATCTGGGATCTTTTTTGCAAATCTTTCAAATAAATCAAAATTTGGTATATTGGCTTTAAAAATATTGCCTGCTTTTACTATAATAAATCTTTTTTTAGCCATTAATGGTAAAGTAGATCCCTTATTAACTATATTTTTAAATACTTCCTCTTCTCTTCTTATATACGTCAAATTAAAATCTTCATCTTCCTTATTAATAAAATTATTTTTAAAATCATTTTCGAATTTATCTAACAAATACTCTTCAGTACTGTATACAATATATAAACTTTTAATTTTATCAATTTTTGAATTTAAGATTTTTTCTGTCTTTTGATTCAACATAATCCCCCTCTATATAAAAGCTATATTTACAATTACTAATTAATTTTAACACACATATATATTAGGAATCAATTTAGAATGGAATTAATATTATAATTAAATCCATCTGTCTTTATTATAATTGCACCTTTTTTATCTGTTCTCCAAACTTTAATATTATTTTTCTTAAATTTACTTATTACAGTATTATTGGGATGACCGTATTTATTTGGACCAACACTTATTAGAGCATGTATAGGATCTACCTTATCAATAAATCTATGTGTACTTGAAGTATTACTCCCATGATGTGATACCTTTAATATGTCTGATTGTAATTTATTATTTTTTATTTCTTTTAAAACATATTTTTCTGCTTCCCTTTCAATATCTCCTGTAAAGAGCATTTC
>JBEPXG010000218.1:0-3390 GCA_041642015.1 Halanaerobiales bacterium | reverse complement strand
TCTTCTTGCTTTTGAGCCTGTAGCAATAATAACAGTTTCTGCTTCATATTTCTTTGAATCAGTTTCAATAATATATGGCTTTTTTTCAAACTGAACCTGCTCAACAATTTCGAATTCCATTCTTGCTCCAAATTTTTGAGCTTGTTCAGTCACTTTTTCCATAACTTCAAACCCACCAATTCCATTAGGAAATCCTGGGTAATTTTCTAAATCAGGTGTTAAAGTAATCTGTCCACCTGGTTCTGGACCGTTAATTACTAATGGATCTAATCCTGCTCTTGCACTGTATATTGCAGATGTAAGACCAGCTGGACCACCACCGATAATAATTAATTTTTCCTTTTGAATATCTTCAGACATCATATCATCTCCTCTTAATAAACATTCCAATATATATTCTAATATTAATATTAACTTATTGCTGTTAAATTCTTAACATATTATATATTAATCTAGACTATAGTTAGGTGCTTCTTTTGTAATGTCTACATCATGGGGATGACTTTCTTTTAAACCAGCTGAAGTTATTCTTACAAACTCTGCTTCTTTTTGCAAGGTATTAATATCTTTAGTGCCACAATAACCCATTCCAGAACGTAATCCTCCAACTAATTGATAAATGGTATCAGATAGTTTACCTTTATATGGTACTCTGCCTTCAATACCTTCAGGAACATATTTTTTCTGACTTTCACCTTCCTGGAAGTATCTGTCTTCACTACCTTGTTTCATTGCGTCAACTGAACCCATTCCACGGTATACTTTATAGCTTCTACCCTTATATATTTCTAATTCTCCAGGACTTTCTTCAGTACCTGCTAACAAACTACCTATCATTACAGTATTCGCTCCTGAAGCTAGGGCTTTAACAATATCTCCTGAGTACTTTATTCCACCATCCGCTATAACAGTTTTACCATGCTTTTTGGCAACTTCCGCTGCTTCACTTATTGCAGTGATCTGAGGTACACCCACACCTGCTACAACTCTTGTTGTACAGATTGATCCTGGACCCACTCCTACTTTTATAACATCTGCTCCTGCTTTAATTAAATCTTCTGTAGCTTCAGCTGTTGCTACATTACCAGCAATTAATACTAGTTCAGGAAATGTCTTTTTAACTTTTTTTACCATATCGATAACCTTAGTTGAATGTCCATGAGCAGTATCAACAACAATTACATCTACTCCTGATTCAAATAAAGCTCTTGCTCTATTTAAAGTATCTTTACCTATTCCAACTGCAGCACCTACTAAAAGTTGTCCATTTTCATCTTTAGCAGAATTCGGATATTTTTTTGCTTTTTCTATGTCTTTTATGGTAATTAAACCTTTTAATTTGAAATCATCGTCTACTAATGGTAATTTCTCAATCTTGTGTTTTTGTAAAAGCGACTTAGCTTCTTCAACTGTAGTTCCTACAGGTGCAGTTACAAGTCCTTCTTTAGTCATAACATCTTTAATTGGTCTTTGGTAGTCTTGTTCAAATCTTAAATCACGGTTTGTAATAATACCCACAAGCTTTTCATCTTTATTAATAATTGGAACCCCAGAAATATGATATTTTGACATTAATTCCTCAGCATCATAGATCATATCTTCAGGTGATAAGGCAAAAGGATCTACAATAACTCCGCTTTCAGATCTTTTTACTTTATCAACTTCATCGGCTTGTCTTCTAATTGACATGTTCTTATGAATAATTCCCATTCCACCTTCACGAGCAATAGCGATTGCCAACCTTGATTCAGTAACTGTATCCATTGCAGCACTTAATATTGGTATATTTAACACAATATCATCTGCTAATTTAGTTTTTACATCAACATCTTTTGGAATAATATCTGATTTTTTAGGTTGGAGTAATACATCATCAAATGTTAAAGCTACTTTTTTAAATTTTTCATCCATTTTTTTCACCTCTTCTTTGAATTTATATAATATAAAAATAAACCCCAGGATAGAAATCCTCAGGTTTATTATAATAGTCAGTTAATATTTAATTTCACGTCTGCCTTCTAAAGCTTTGGACAAGGTTATTTCGTCAGCGAATTCAAGATCTCCACCAACCGGTAATCCGTGGGCAATTCTTGTAACCTCAACTTCAAGTGGTTTAAGAAGTTTTGCTAAATACATAGCAGTTGCATCTCCCTCTGCATTAGGATCAGTTGCAACAATAACTTCTTTTATACCTTTCTTTATACGAGGTAGTAAGTTTTTAATCTTTATTTGATCTGGTCCAATTCCATCCATTGGTGATATTGCACCATGTAGAACATGGTAAAGCCCATTATATTCTCCTGTTCGCTCCATTGCAATTACATCTTTAGGACTTTCTACAACACAGATTGTATTTTGATCTCTTTCCTCTGAACTGCAGTATTCACAAGGATCATTTTCAGTTAGATTATTGCAGATTGAACAGTAACTTGTTTTTTCTCTTGCCTCTACTATAGCTTCTGCTAGTTCTTTCACTTCATTATTAGGGCGTCCTAATAGATAAAATGAAAGTCTGCGGGCAGTTTTTTGGCCTATTCCGGGCAGTTTACTTAATTCACCTATTAATCTTCCCACAGGTCCCGGATAATGTTCCATTTAAAACATCCCCGGTAAGTTCATACCACCAGTCATTTGACCCATTTTATCGTTTAATTCTTCAGTAGCTTCTCTCATAGCTTCATTAACTGCTGCTAAAATTAAATCTTCTAACATCTCAACATCTTCTGGATCAACAACATCTTTATCAATTTGTAAGTCTAAAACCTCTTTTTTACCATTAACTAAAGCCTTAACTGCTCCTCCACCAGAAGTAGCCTCATAAGTCTTGTTTTCAAGTTCTTCCTGCATTTTAGACATTTTTGCCTGCATCTGTTGTGCTTGTTTCATCAATTTGTTCATATTCATTAAAATGACCTCCTTAAGTTGTTTTTATTTGTCTGAAATAATATCAGGATCAGTTTCAATAATCTGTCCATCAAACATCTTTGCAACCTGATCAATCCCTGAGTTATTTCTACTATTATTAGAAGAAAAATCTTCAGTATTTTCATTATAATCATTTGAATTATGATTAACATTTTGTTCTGATTTTATATTATCTCCATCAGATACTACCTTTACTGTACAGTTTTTAGAAAACTGTCTAGAGAAAAATTTAGCTATAAATTCTTCCTTTTCTACAGCTCGTTTTCGATGAAAGTTTTTATCATTGGGAAAACCAAGATAAATTTTATTACCTTCAACTTTTATAGGTTTACTTTCAACAACAATGGCATGCATACTAATATCTTCGGTTTTGATTTTTCCTAAAACCTTTGGCCAGAATTTTTTTACTTGATGTAAATCAAGTGTTTTAGAATCATCAACTTCATTTACTTGTTTGACTTCTCT
>JBEPXG010000217.1:0-3391 GCA_041642015.1 Halanaerobiales bacterium | reverse complement strand
AATATCCTCATTAATATTAGGAACTGCTGTTAGTGAAGTTAAACCACTACTAAAAGCAATGATAGATGCATGGATATCTGCAGCTAAAACATATGATGGGGAACTATTCTTTAAAGTAATGGCTCCTTTTGTATATTCAAATACATTTTATGAAAGCAAAGGAGACTGGCTTAAACAAAGAGCTAAAATATTTGGTCATACAGTTACTAGGGAATGGCTGAATGCATTTATTGAACTTTGTAATAATTTCTTGACTTTAGATCTAACAGATGAATTACATAAAATAAAGATACCTACTTTAGTAGTGTCAGGTGAAAAAGATATTTTAAAACCTGTTTCTTATGGTAAAACTATCAAACAAGAGATTCCTAATTCAGAACTTATAATAGTTGATGATGCAGGACATGGCTTATTTGCAGAAAAGCCAGAAGAATTTAATCAATTAATTAATGATTTTATTAAAAGAAATAAAGATGAATAATTGGTTTAAATACTATTATTGCTAAAAATCGTAGAGAGAAGGTTACTAAATTTTAATGGTTGAGCCATAGATTACTTTGTGATACTATTAACAAAAGAACAATAATAAATGGAGGTATATATTATGAATAATGGTAAGACTGTAGAAGAATTAAAGGTTGGAGATAAGGCTTCCTTTACAAAAACAATAACTGAAACGGATGTCTATAACTATGCAGGTGTTACAGGGGATTTCAATCCAGCACATATCAATGAATCCTTTGCTAAAAACACAATGTTTAAAGGTAGAATAGCTCATGGGATGATAGCAGCTGGTTTGATATCTACAGTATTGGGTACAAGATTACCAGGACCTGGATGTATTTATGTAAGTCAAGATCTGAAATTTACTGCACCAGTTTACTTTGATGATACAATAACAGCAACAGTAGAGGTTGAAAAGCTAAATGTTGAGAAAAATAGAGTTATACTTAATACAGTTTGTACTAATCAAAAGAATAATGTTGTACTTAAAGGTCAGGCAGAATTAATGCCTACAGTTAAAAATAAGTAAAAATTTTTAAATTGTATTGTGAAATATTGTACATATGGAGGTTATAAATAATGGATTTTAATTTAAGTAAAGAAAAACAGATGTGTAGGAAAATCTATAAAGAATTTGCAGAAAAAGAGATTAAGCCGATTGCTGCTGAAATTGATGAAAACTGTGAGTTCCCTAGTGAAAACATTAAAAAAATGGCTCAGGCTGATATGATGGGTATTCCCTTTCCCCAAAAATATGGAGGAGCTGGTTCTGATACTTTAAATTATGTCTTAGCAGTAGAAGAGTTTTCATATGCATGTGCCACTCATGGTGTGGTTTTATCAGCCCATACTTCTTTAGGTGCTCATCCGATCTATAAGTATGGAACAGAAGAACAAAAAGAAAAGTATCTAAAACCATTAGCAAAAGGTGAAAAACTAGGTGCATTTGCCCTAACAGAAGCAGGAGCAGGTACTGATGCTGCAGGAGTTAAAACAACAGCAAAACTTGATGGAGATGAGTATATTTTAAATGGTACTAAAATCTTTATTACAAATGCTGGAGCAGCAGATATATTTATAATTCATGCGATGACTGATAAATCTAAAGGAACACGAGGGATTAGTTCCTTTATTGTAGAAAAAGATACTCCTGGTTTTACACTTGGAAAAAAAGAGAACAAAATGGGTATTAATGCTTCAGATACAAGAGAGTTAATTTTTAAAAACTGTAGAATCCCTGCTGAAAACTTACTTGGTAAAGAAGGAATGGGCTTTAAAATTGCAATGGCTACCCTAGATGGAGGAAGAATTGGAGTTGCGGCTCAAGCCCTTGGAATTGCACAAAGAGCTCTAGATGAGACTGTAAAGTACGTTCAAGAGAGAGAACAGTTTGGACGTCCTATAGCAAAATTTCAAGGACTACAGTGGGAAATTGCAGAGATGGCTACTAAGGTTGAAGCTGCTAGAAATTTAGTATATAAAGCTGCTAAGACTAAAGATGAAGGAAAAAGGTTTTCTAAAGAGGCAGCTATGGCTAAGTATTATACTTCAGAAGTTGCTTCTTATGTTGCTAATAAAGCTGTTCAACTACATGGTGGTTATGGTTATATAAAAGACTACCCAGTTGAAAGATTAATGAGAGATGCTAAGATAACAGAAATATATGAAGGTACAACTGAAGTTCAAAAAATGGTAATAGCTGGTTCATTATTGAATTAAAAGGAGGCAAACTATGAATATTGTTGTGTGTGTAAAACAGGTACCAGATACAAATGAAGTTAAAATAGATGAGAAAAAAGGAACTCTAATTAGAGAGGGAGTACCAAGTATAATAAATCCAGAAGATAAAATTGCTTTAGAAGAAGCAGTTAAGTTAAAAGAAGAGTTTGGAGGAAAAGTTACTGTAATAAGTATGGGACCACCACAGGCAAAAGATGCTTTAATAGAAGCCTATGCTATTGGAGCAGATGAAACAATTTTACTTTCTGATAAAAAGTTTGCAGGATCAGATACTTGGGCAACAGCATATACCTTATCACAGGCTATAAAAGAAGTGGGAGAATATGATGTGATTTTCTGTGGGCATCAAGCAATTGATGGAGATACAGCTCAGGTTGGTCCACAAATAGCAGAAAATTTAAATATACCACAAATAACATATGTAATGGATCTAAATATAGAAGGTAAAAAAGTAATAGCAAAAAGAAAATTAGAAGATGGATATAGTATAGTTGAAACTTCTCAACCTGTACTTTTAACAGTACTTGATGATTTGAATATACCTAGATATCCTTCTATAAAAAGAGTTATTGATGCCTTCAATAATAAGGAAAGCATAAAAGTATGGACTGCCAACGACTTTGAAGTTGATGAAGACAAACTAGGTTTAGATGCATCACCAACTCAGGTTTACGATACATTTGTTCCAACTAGTGATCATGAAGCAGAAATTTTAGAAGGTACTGTTGAAGAGAAAGTTGAAAAACTGATTAGTAAACTAAAAGAAAAAAAGATTGTCTAGTATATTTAGGGAGGTTTTAGCCAATGTTAAAGATAAATGCAGATAAATGTACGGGATGTAAGATCTGTATTGATAAATGTCCTTTTGATGCATTAGGAATGAAAGAAAATATTGCTGTAGTAGATAAGACCAGCTGTACAATGTGTGGTATCTGTGTAAAAAGTTGTGAATTTAATGCAATAAAATTAGAAAAAGAAAAAGAGAAAAAAAGAAAAAATCTTTCAGACTATAGTGGGGTTTGGGTTTTAGCTGAACAAAGAGAAAATAAATTAATGGAAGTTTCATTAGAGTTGATTAGTGAAGGAAGAAAACTTGCTGATAAATTAGGTCAAGAACTTTCAGCTGTGGTTTTGGGTTCAGATATTA
>JBEPXG010000216.1:0-3407 GCA_041642015.1 Halanaerobiales bacterium | reverse complement strand
GTATGATAGATAATATTTATCAATATGAAGATGGGAATATTGAAATAATTGACTTTAAAACCAATAATATAAATAAAGATGAAGTTAATGAAGTATCAAAAGGTTATGAACTACAGCTTGAATCATATGTTTTAGCTGTATATAAATTATTTAATAAAACACCAATAAAATACAGGATTGAGTATTTGATTCCAGAAGTAAATTATAGTAAGATTTTAAAAAGAGATGATATTTTTAGGATTGAAGAGAAAATTAAAGATGTAGCAAATAAAATTTCAAAATCAAATTATAAAAAAGATTTTCCACTAAATACAGAAAATGATTGTAAATACTGTAAATACGGGAATCTTTGCAAATAATATTTTTAAAATTTGAGGGGGAAGTAACAAATATGAAAGTAAAAAAAGCAGTAATTCCAGCTGCAGGATTAGGAACTAGGTTTTTACCTGCAACTAAGGCACAACCTAAAGAGATGCTACCAATAGTAGATAAACCTGCAATTCAGTATATAATTGAAGAGGTAGTAAATTCAGGTATTAAAGAAATATTAATAATTACAGGTAAACATAAAAAAAGTATTACAGATCATTTTGATAGAAATATAGAACTTGAGATGGCATTAAAAGAAAAACAAAAAGATGATTTATTAGAAATTGTTGAAGATATTTCTTCTTTAGTCGATATACATTATGTAAGGCAGAAAAAACCAAAGGGATTAGGGCATGCAATTCATTGTGCTAAAACATTTGTAGGAAATGATCCATTTGCTGTTCTTTTAGGTGATGATATTGTGGTTTCTGAAAAACCGGTCATCCAGCAGATGGCAGAGATTTATGAAAAAGAAGAAAAGCCAATCATCGGTGTACAAAAAGTACCACACCAGGATGTATCTAAATATGGTGTTGTTAAATATAAGAGCCAAAAGGATAAGGTTTATGAAGTAGATCAATTGGTGGAAAAACCTCCAGTTGACAAAGCTCCTTCAGATTTAGCAATTATGGGAAGATATATAATAACTCCCGATATTTTTGAAATATTAGAAAACACAAAACCGGGTAAAGGAGGGGAAATACAGCTTACAGATGCATTAAATGAACTTGCTCAAAGAAGAGCATTACAAGCTTATGAATTTGATGGGAAAAGATATGATGTAGGGAACAAGTTAGGATTCTTAAAAGCAACTGTAGAATTTGCACTTGATAGAGAAGATCTATCAGGTGAATTTAAGAAATATTTAAAAGAGTTATTAAAATAATATAAACAGGAGATGAATACTTATGAAAAAACTTTCAATTACATTTTTGGTATTAGTTTTTGTTATGGTCTTTAGTTTTAATGCTGCTGCTTATCATACAGCTAAATCATATGGTATGGGTGGGGCTTATACTGGATTAGCCGATGATGCAACAGCAATGTTATACAATCCAGCTGGTTTAACTGATAGTGGATTTGCTGGATTACAGTTAGACTTTGGTATTGGTGCTTCAGATACTTCAAAAATAGATGCTTTAATGGAAGATATTAATTATCTATCTGAAGATTTTGATGCTGAAACTGCTGAAGAATTGGATACAATTTTTGCTGAATTTCCAATAGTTGATATAGAAGGTGGCTTCTTTGCTGGAGGAAACTTTTCTTCCTTTGGTGTAGGTTTAAACATAGATAACAAGTTTAATACTGAAAAAGTATCTGCTGATGTAATTAATGCAACTAATATTACAAATACTTCAGGTATCTTAAGTATTAGCCGCAAATTAGACACAAGTTATGATGAGATTCTTGGACTTGCATATGGAGTTAATATTAAAACATTAAAAACAAACTATATAAATGTTGAACTTGATAAAGCAAATCAAACTAACACTATTATTAATGCTGAAGGTAGTGGAGTTGGCCTAGATGCAGGTGTTATGGTAAATGTAACAAAAAGAGTTAAGATGGGTGCAAGTTTTAAAAATATTTTAGCACCAGCATATAACTTAGATGGGAAAAAAGAAGTATATGGATTTAATGAAGGTACAGGAGAATGGGATACAGAACCAACAGTATCTGATTTTAGTGAAGAATATACTCCAGAGAAAAGCTATAGATTAGGTGCTTCTGTTGATGTACCTGTTCTTAATGCTATAGTATTAGGAGATATTGAAAGTTTTACAGAAAGTGGAGAAACAGTTGTACACTTAGGATTTGAAAAAGGACTATTATTCAATGGTTTATCTCTTAGAGGTGGAATGTACAGTAGTTCAAATAATGAACCTACTTATACTTTAGGTATGGGACTAAACTTAGCTGCTTTTCACTTTGATGCTGCAGTAGGAAGTAATGATGGATTTAATGATAATATTAATGGTGCATTATCACTTAATTTCCAATTTTAATTGATTAAAATAATAAATTAAAGTATAAATCCTCAGTAGATGATTTAGTTATCATTACTGAGGATTTCTTATGTTTAAGGGTTGTTCGCATTAATTTGCAGGAATTTAAACTAAGTGATAAGATATAATATAAGATAAAGAAAAATGCTTTCATTAGATAAGGAAATGTGGTGCTATTAATGAGGATATTTATGGTAGTAATTTCATATTTGATAGGCTCATTATCTATGGCTAAGATATTAGCTAAAAAAAAGAATATCAATTTAAGTGAAGTTGGAACAAAAAATCCTGGTGCATATAATGTATATAAAGAAATTGGTCCTAAATGGGGGATAAGTTCTGCTGCCTTTGATATTTTAAAGGGATTTATTCCTATGATTTTTAGTAAAATTATTTTAAATTTTGACTTTACATCTCTTGCATTAATTACTTTAGCAGCAGTTATGGGTCACATGTGGCCTATATATTATAAGTTAAGAGGTGGTCGAGGATTAGCAACCACAATGGGTGCATTAATAGTATGGGACTTTTATTTAGCATTATTTATTATAATCATTGCCGGGTTGATATCTTACTGGTCTAGATATTATTCAGATTTAAAACCAAGAATATCTCTTATATTACTACCACTTTTTTCATTAAGTGCATATTATATTAGGTATGATAAAAACTTAGTATTAATAGGTATATTTTTAGCGATAATAGTATATATGAAGGCTATTCAATATAGATATATTAGTGATTGATTTTGAAAGGAGTATAGGTATGACAGATAGAATTTTAACAGTTGGTATAGATGGTGGTGAAATGTCACTTGTCAATAAATGGATAGAAAGTGGAGAGCTACCAAATTTAAAAAGTATTAAAGAAAATGGAGCATCGGGTCCTTTAAGGAGTACGATACCTCCTATTACTGGTGCAGCCTGGTCTTCTTTTCAAACTGGTACAAATCCAGGTAAACATGGAGCATTTAATTGGTTTAAAAGAAGTGAAGGGGAGTATAATGCAGAACCTGTAACTGCTCTTGAT
>JBEPXG010000215.1:0-3411 GCA_041642015.1 Halanaerobiales bacterium | reverse complement strand
ACTTGGTAATGCAAAAGTAGCAAATATGGTAATGCTTGGTTCATATTTAGCTGAAAAAGATATTGTAAAGCCAGAAACAGTAAAGAAATCTCTAAAAAGTGTTTTATCTGCAAGAAATACAAAGTTAGTTGATATGAATATTGAAGCACTTGAACGTGGTAAAGAGTTCAAATAATGATTTGATATATATTAATAGTAAAAAAGTCTGTTCCTTTCTGGGGAATAGGCTTTTTTTTATTACCTTTAGATGATAAAATGTAATGGAGTTTAAAAAGAGGTGAAAAAAATGGATAAGTATAAAGAAGAAATTATAGAAAGTAAATATATCTATAAGGGAGCAATCTTAAATTTAAGAAAAGATAAGGTAAAACTTTTTAATGACCACAAAACAAATCGTGAAGTTGTAGAACACAATGGAGGGGTTTCAATAGTACCTATTACACAAGAAGGAAAAATATTACTTGTTAAACAGTATAGAATAGCAGTAGATGAAACCCTTTTAGAACTACCGGCCGGTAAGTTAGAAGAAGATGAAGATGTAAAATTATGTGCGTTAAGAGAACTAGAAGAAGAAACAGGTTATCGACCTGAAATGATAGAAAAGCTTTTTCATTTCTATACTACACCTGGTTATAGTTCTGAGAACTTACACCTTTTTATTGCAAAAGGTTTAAAACATTTCGGTCAAAATTTAGACTTAGGAGAGTTTATAGATCTAGTTGAAATAGATAAAAAAGATATAATTCCAAAGATATTATCAGGTGAGATAAAAGACAGTAAGACAATTATAGGACTTTTATGGTATCTAAACAAGGAAGATTCCAATGAATAGTTACTATGCAGACCTTCATATTCATATCGGAGCAGCAGGTAATAACAAACCTGTAAAGATAACTGCTTCTAAAAACTTAACTTTTGAAAATATTGTTAAAGAAAGCAATGATAGAAAAGGTTTAGATCTAATTGGGATAATTGATTGTGCTTCACCACGAGTACAAGATGATATAGAGGTTATGTTAAACAGTGGAGAATTAAAAGAAATGGAAGGTGAAGGATTTAAATATAAAGATAAGATAGTTATTATCCCTGGTGCAGAAGTTGAAAGCCGTGAAAAAAACGGAGGTATGGTACATTATTTAGCATATTTTCCTTTTTTTGATAACATAAAAGAGTTTACTGAAATAATGAAACAGTATATGACCAATGTAAATTTAAGTTCACAGGTTTCTGGTTTAACAGGTTCTGAAATATTTAAAATTATTGATACAACAGGTGGAATTATGATACCTGCTCATGTATTTACCCCCCATAAAAGTTTTTATGGTAATGCTTTTAATAGTTATCATGAAGTATTTAGTAAAGAGGAATGGGAAAAGATACCAGCAATTGAACTTGGTTTAAGTGCAGATACTTTTTTAGCAGACCATCTTAGTGAATTAGCTGATAAAACTTATCTTTCAAACTCAGATGCTCATTCAATACCTAAAATTGCTCGTGAATATAATGTATTGAAGATGAAAGAACTTAACTTTAATGAGTTTAAAAAGACTTTATATAGAAAAAAGAATAGAAAAGTAATTAAAAACTTTGGATTAGATCCAAGATTAGGTAAATACCATCGTTCTTTTTGTCCACAATGTGAAAAAACATTTATTAAAGAAAATAATTTATCAAAATGTCCAGAATGTGATAAAAAATTAATTAAAGGTGTTAAAGATAGAATACTTGAAATATCAGATCAAAATAAAACTTCTCCTGATCACAGAGGAGAATATATTCATCAGATACCTCTATTAGACATTCCAGGAATTGGTAGTAAAACATTAGATAAACTATTAAATGAGTTTGGTAATGAAATGAATATAATACATCAAACCGATTATACTGATTTAAAAGAAGTACTTAATAGAAAGCTTGCTCAAAGGATTAAAAATGCAAGAAATGGAAAAGCTCAAATAGTAAGTGGAGGTGGAGGTATATACGGTAAAATGAAGTAAATATTAATATTATTAATATAAACTTTAAAAATATTAATTTCTAACTTGACATTTATAAAGAGTAATAATATAATATTTATATAAAGAGAAAGAAATAATCTTAAATATAGATTAAAAATAACAGGGAGGAGGAGTTAAAGTGATTCATAACTTAGTGGGTAATTGCCCAGTATGTAGTGATGATATGATTATAACAGAACTTAAGTGTCCCAGTTGCCAAACAACACTCAGTGGTAACTTTAAATTAGATAAATTTTCTAAACTTAAAAAGGAACACTTAGAATTTATAGAGGTGTTTGTTAAATCGAGAGGTAATATAAAAGAAGTTGAAAGGGAACTTGGAATTTCATATCCTACAGTAAGAAATAAGTTGGATGAAGTAATACATGCTCTAGGACATGATGTAGACCAGACTCCTGATGATGAAATGACAGAAAAGAGAAAAGAAGTATTAAAGAAGTTAGAAAGTGGAGATATTACAGCATCAGAAGCTGTTAAACAACTTGGTGAAATTTAAAATTTTGGGGGGATATTTAAAATGACAGAAGAACGATTACAAATTTTAAAAATGTTAGAAAAAGGAACTATTGATGCAAAAGAAGCAGATGAGTTAATATCAACTTTAGAGAAAAGAGATACTGTGTTTGAAAAACCTGAAGTAAATAAATCAAAACCAAGATTTATTAAAATATTAGTTGAAGAAAATGGTGAAGAAAAAGTAAATATTTCGATCCCTATTCTTTTAGCTAAAACAGCATTAAAAATTATGCCTAAAAAAGCTAAAGAACAGATGGAAGATCAAAACGTTAATCTAGATAGTATCTTAGCTGCCATTGATAATGATTCAACTAAGGGAAAAATTGTTGATATTAATGATGATGGTGACCATGTATCAATCAGTTTAGAATAAATTATTGGAGGGGTATTTTATGATTAATCCTATGTTAGAGAAGTATGCAGATGTTTTAGTAAATTATTCTGTTGAGGTTAAAAAAGGAGATAATGTATTAATTAAAGGAGCTATGGTTGCAGAACCATTAATTAAAGAACTTTATAAAAAGGTATTAGAAAATGGTGGACATCCAATTGTAATACCTTCTTTTGAAGGACAAGATGAACTTTTCTTTGAATATGCATCAGATCATCAATTAGAATATCAGTCTCCATTTACAAAATATATTGTAGAGAATATAGATGCACAAATCAATATTTTAGCAAACTATAATACTAAAGGGATGACCAATATTGACCCTGAAAAGATGAAAAAAAGAAGTCTTGCTAATCGAGAGATTATGGAGATACATATGAATAGAGCAGCAGAAGGTGAACTAAACTGGACATTATGTCAGTATCCAACCTTAGCTGATGCTCAAGAAGCAAAAATGTCTTTAAGAGATTATGAGAAGTTTGTATT
>JBEPXG010000214.1:0-3419 GCA_041642015.1 Halanaerobiales bacterium | reverse complement strand
TCCTAGTTCAACATCAGCATTAATTGCAACTGAGTCATATCCCTGCATAAGTGGATAGAAAAATTCATGTATACTTATAGGTTTATTTTCATTAAACCTATTACTAAAGTCATCTCTTTCTAACATTCTTGCTACAGTATATTTAGAAGATAAGTTAATTACATCTTCAAAGTTCATTTTTGATAACCAGCTTGAATTAAAGACAAGTTTTGTTTTGTCTTTATCTAAAATTTTAGAAAACTGTTTTTCATATGTAAGGGCATTTTCTTTTACTTCTTTTTCAGTTAATTGTTTACGTGTTTTTGACTTTCCACTTGGATCTCCAATACGCCCTGTAAAGTCTCCAATTATTAAATATACTTCATGACCCATATCCTGAAACTGTTTTAACTTCTTTAATACAACAGTATGACCTAAATGTATATCTGGAGCTGTAGGATCAAGACCTAACTTAACCCTAAGAGGTCTATCTTCTTTTTTTGCTTCAATTAGTTTTTTCTTTAAATCTTCTTCTGATATTAGATCACTTACACCCTGTTTTAATACTTTGATTTGCTTATCAATATCCATAATATATAATCCGGCAAAATTTTTCTGCCAGAAATGGACACCTCCCTTGATTTAATTGTAATCTATAGTTAAAATGGTTAATATAAACTGTTATTTATTATAACAGATAGGATTGTTTCTAACAAGTGCTACCATCATATAATATTTTATGATATAATATGCAACTGAGAGGTGGTTTTATATTATGAGTAAAAAGAAGGGTCGATATATAATTGTTGCACTAGTTCTTATAATATCCTTATCAATTGGAGTTATGATAGGTGCTATTACCTGGATAATAAAAGATACTCCTGATATTAGTAATTATAAGGGATCTAGTGAAACAACTATTATATACAGTGCCGAAGGTGAAGAACTAACAAAACTATATAGAGAAAATAGAATATATGTTCCTCTAGATAAGATACCGGCCCATCTTAGAGAAGCAATAGTTGCTGTAGAGGATAAAAACTTTTATGTACACCATGGTGTAGATTTTTTTGGTATTCTAAGAGCTGTAGTAGCCAATATTAGAGCTGGTTATAGAGCTCAGGGTGCTAGTACTATTACACAACAGTTAGCCCGTAATGCCCTCTTACACCAACGGAAAACATACTATAGGAAAATACAAGAAGCATATTTAGCCCTACAGTTTGAAAGAATGTATACAAAACCAGAAATATTAGAGATGTATTTAAATGAAATATTTATGGGACACAGTGCTTATGGTGTTGAGGCAGCTGCAAATCAGTACTTTGGAAAAAGCATATCTGAACTTTCTTTAAGTGAAAGTGCTTTAATTGCTGGCTTACCACGTGCTCCTAACTTCTATTCACCATATAATAATATGGATGAAGCTGTTGAAAGAAGAAACTTTGTTTTAGATAAAATGGTTGAACTAGGATACATAAACCAACAAGAAGCAAGTCAAGCTAAAAACGAAGAAATCGTCCTAGATTCAAAAGAAGATAATTTAAATAAAGATATAGCTCCCTACTTTATTCGTTATGTTAGAGATAAACTATTAGATATGTATGGAGCAAATATGGTTTATGGTAGTGGACTTAAAGTATATACAACATTAGATACTGATATGCAAAAAATTGCAAACAGTTCAGTTGAAAATGCTCTAAAACAAAAATATATACCAACAGTACAAAGAGCTAATGTTGCTGATCCTAATCAACCACAGTTAGCATTAATAACATTAGATGCTAAAACAGGTGCAATAAAAACAATGATTGGTGGACGTGGTGATGACCAATTTAATAGAGCTGTCCAAGCAGTTAGACAACCTGGTTCTGCTTTTAAACCTTTTGTCTATGCAACAGCTGTTAAAAACAACTATTCACCCGGTGATGTAATAAATGATATGCCAACAATAAATCCAAAAAAACAAAGTAGTAATAATAAAGAAATCTGGCCAACAAACTTTGGTAATGAATACAGAGGATTTGTTAGTCTTAGAACCGGATTAATACATTCTATAAATGTTGCTGCAGTAGAACTACTTAAAAAGGTTAGTGTAGATGATACAGTAAAAACAGCTGAACAAATGGGTATATCTACCTTTAACTCTGCAGATAATGTACCTGATCACTATTCACTTGCTTTAGGTGGTCTAGACCGAGGAGTTAAACCTATTGAGATGGCGACTGCTTATGGTATTTTTGCTAATAATGGTATTAAAACAGAACCATATGCAATAACAAGGGTTCTAGATCGAGATAACCGCGTTATTTATGAAGCACATCCAAATAAAAAAATTGTATTAAGTCCTGAAACAAGTTATCTAATGACAGATATGTTGCGCTCTGTTATTAATCAAGGAACTGGTTGGAGAGCCAACTTAGATCGACCAGTTGCAGGTAAAACAGGTACAACTAATAACTATACAGATGCTTGGTTTGTAGGCTATACTCCTGACTTAGTAACAAGTGTTTGGATTGGTGAAGATAACTTACAAGAAATGGTTTATAATGAAAAAGACAGTAATGGTAACTATATTCACTCTGAAGGTAATGGTCCAAGAACTGTATCTAGTTCAGAAGCTGCCCAGCTTTGGGGAGAATATATGAGAGAAGTTGTTAAAGATCGTGAAGTTGCTTACTTTAGTGAACCTAATAATATAAAAAGTGTTTCTATTGATCCAATTACAGGTAAACTACCAAACAAATTCACACCAAGAATCGTCGAGGAAAAATATAGACCTGAAAATGCACCAAGAAATGCTGAGGATTTACAGGGGCCAATTGAAACTGTAAGAATTGATAAAAACACTGGTCATCTTGCAACTGAAAACTGCCCAGAAGAAGATGTAGTGGAATATAACTATATTGAGAAAAGTGGAATTAGGGTAGGACCAACAGATATAAACTTCAGAGAAAAAAATGATGGTTCTAAAGATCCTGAAGACTTAACAAGAGGAATTTACATGATTAGTGAAGGTGAACCAGTTCAGGTTATAGATCCTGAATACGGTGTTCCACAAAAAGACAGTAATGGAAATATTGTTTATGAAACAAAACCTGAAGAATACTGTCCTGAACATCCTTCAACAGAAGAACCAGAAACTGACGACACATACAATCCTGAAGATAGTGTTATTTTTGATATCTGGGATTTCTTAAATAATGATGATGATTAAATAGATAAAATTATGTTTTAGTAAAATACAAAAGTCCGGGTAAACACCCGGACTTTTTAATATTAATAAACTAATATTTTATTTTTTATATTATTTATTTTTTAATTTTTATCTCATCTTAACAATTGTAACTCCCATTCCACCTTCTTTTTGATTACCATAGCGATAATCACTTACAAGTTCGTGTTCTTCTAAAACTTCTTCAACTGCTTTTCTTAAAGCT
>JBEPXG010000213.1:0-3444 GCA_041642015.1 Halanaerobiales bacterium | reverse complement strand
AATATAATTATTTAAAATTGTAGAATGATTTAATAAGTGCAGAAAGGTAATAACTGTTAAATATAGTAATATGAAACCAAAAACTTTTAAATTAAATTTAAATGTCTTATTCCTTATTAAAAAGATTCCCCACAAAAAAAGCATGAAAGGTAATATGTATACTCCATGTCCAATAATAAATCTGAATATGTCTACTATCTTATCTCCTAACAAGCTTTGGTATTGTAAGTATATCGAGAGGAAAAAGAATATACTAAAGGCTGTAATCATAATACCAAGTATCTCATTTTTTCTTTTTTCTATTTTAGTTAATTCAGTATTCTTTTGCTTTGACAAAAACCTTCACCTCAACTATATATATTCAATAACATTTAAAATATTCCTTCATATAATAATATGATAACACCTATTATCCACAAGTAATATGAAAAATAGATAAGCTTTTTGCTCTTTAATATGTATATAAAGTACTTAATGGCAATATAACCAGAAATAACAGCACTAATCATTCCTAATACAATTGCTAAGGTATTAAAGTTGCTTACTCCTTGACTGAAGGCATCTCCAACTTTTAGAAGTCCAGCACCACCAATTACAGGTATTGATAATATAAATGAAAATCGAGCTGCATCTTCTTTTTTTAATCCTTGTACTAATGACGCTGTTATTGTACTTCCCGAACGAGATATTCCGGGGATAATTGCCATCCCTTGTGCAATACCCACTAAAATAGCATTTAACCATTTAAAGTTAGTTATTTCTTTATCATAACTAGCTATTCGATCTCCAATTAAAAGAATAAAACCAGTAACAATGAGCATTAATGCTGTACTTGTTGTTGAAGCAAATAAGCTTTCAAAGAAGTCTTCAAAAAATATACCCATAAGTGCGGTTGGAATTGAAGCAATTATAATTAAGAAAATGAAATGTCTTTTTTCTTTCTTAAAGATAAGTATTTCTTTAATATCTTGCCAAAAAATTATTAAAACAGGAATTAAAGTACCAAAATGTAATAATACTGATATTAAAAGTTGATTTTCCTTAATTCCAAATAACTTTTGTGTAATAACTAAATGTCCTGAACTACTTATTGGAAGAAATTCAGTTAGACCTTGAATTAATCCTAAAACTATAATTTTTAATATTTCCATTATGCTTCCTCCGATATATGTAATTTAAAGGGATGAGTATATATAATACCCATCCCTCTTATAGTTTATTTTATATTATATTTCCATTATAATTGGCATTATCATGGGTTTTCTGTGAATACGACTGTATATATAGTTGTTTAATGAATCTTTAATTGTTGATTTTAACTTTGACCATTCTGTGATATTATTATCTTCACATTCTTTAAGAGCTTGTCTAACTCTTTCTTGTGCATCTGAGATTAATTTTTCAGATTCACGTATATAGACAAAACCTCTTGTTATAATATCTGGTCCTGCTTTAATTTTACCATTTTTATCAATGGTAACTACAACAATTAAAATACCATGTTCAGATAACATCTTTCTGTCTCTTAGAACTATATTACCTACATCTCCTACACCAAGTCCATCAACTAAAACATCACCAGCAGTAATGTTTCTAAGTTTTTCAACTTTTTCTGGACCAAACTTTATAACATCACCAATTTCTGAAATGTAGATATTATCTTTTGGAATACCTACTTTTTCAGCCAATTCAGCATGTTTGTGTAGATGTCTGTATTCACCATGTGTTGGTACAAAGTATTTTGGTTTAACTAAGTTTAACATAAGTTTTAACTCTTCCTGGCTAGCATGTCCTGAAACATGAACACCAGAAACATCTTCATATATTACATTTGCTCCTCTTTCAAAAAGCTGATTAATAGTTTGTCCAACAAACTTTTCATTACCAGGAATTGCATTAGCTGAGATTACCACAGTATCTCCTTTTCTAATATTAATGTGATAGTGGTCCCCTCTTGCCATTCTGGTGAGTGCAGCCATAGGTTCTCCCTGACTACCAGTAGTTAATAATACTACTTTATCATTAGGTAGGTTACTAATATCTCTAATATCTAATATTACATCTTCTGGAATAGTTAAATAACCTAATTCACGAGCAGTTTTAACATTCTCAATCATACTTCTTCCAGTAAAGGCAATCTTTCTATTATATTTCATTGCAGCATCTGCAATTTGTTGTACTCTGTGTATATTAGAAGCAAAGGTAGCTACAACGATTCTATCTCTTGTTTCTCTAAAAATCTCATCAACTGTACCACCAACAACCTTTTCAGATAAAGTATATCCTTTTCTTTCGGCATTAGTACTGTCAGAAAACAGTGCTAATACTCCTGGATCAGAATCACCAAGTTCTGCTAACTTGTGAAAGTCAGCTACTTCTCCATCAATAGGAGTTTGATCAAACTTAAAGTCACTAGCATAAACAATTGGTCCTTCAGGAGTATGAATCGCAAGTGCACAAGTATCTGCAATACTGTGATTCATTCTTATAAAATCTACCTTTCTTGAACCAACCTGATAAGACTTACCAGGTGTTACAACTTTAAGTTTTCTCTTTCCTTTCAAATTATGTTCCTTTAAATTACCTTGTAATAATCCCAAGGTTAATTTTGTTCCATAAACAGGAACATCAAGTTCTTTTAATAAATAAGGTAATGCTCCAATATGGTCTAAGTGACCATGTGTTAAAACAATCCCCTTAATTTTATCCTTATTTTCCATCACGTACGTAAAATCAGGTATTACTAAATCTATACCTAACAAATCATCTTCAGGAAACTTTACTCCTGAGTCAATGATTATAATTTCATCATCCATTTCAAACAACATCATATTCTTACCGATCTCTCCAACTCCACCTAAAGGTGTAATTGTTATATCGGAATGTGTATCTTTAGCCAAATTCGTCACCTCCATAGTTAGTATATTTGTACCGTATATTGTAAGCTGTTACTTATTTAGTATTATATTAATAGATTTAATACTTTATTATTTAATTAATCCAGCTTCTTTAAGTACTTTGGCTAATATTTCTTTTTTATCTTTTTGTAATCTGTATAACGGTGGTCTTGGAATACCTGCATCAAAACCAGATAAGTTTAATGCTTCTTTAACCGGAATCGGATTTGTATCAATAAACATTGCATTATATACAGGTATTAACTCCTTATTAATTTCTCTTGACTGTACAGGATTACCAGCTTTATACAAGGTAATCATTTCTTTTATTTTACTTGATGCCACATGTCCAGCTACACTTACTACACCTTCTCCACCTAAAGACATAATAGGTAGTGTAAGCATGTCATCTCCACTGTAAATATAGAAGTCTTTTTTATCAATTAGACTTATCTCAGCAACCTGACCTAAGTCCCCACTAGCTTCTTTGATAGCTATAATATTATCGATTTCAGCTAATTTTTTAATTGTTTCTGCTTCCATATTA
>JBEPXG010000212.1:3030-3461 GCA_041642015.1 Halanaerobiales bacterium | reverse complement strand
CAAGTAGGGCGTGGTGGGTTTTTAAGAAATCAACTTGTTCATAAATGGTCTGCTAAAGATATAAATGAACTAATTATGGCTGCTGACGAATTAGCAGAAAGAAAAACTGGTGCTTTAATTGTTTTAGAAAACAAGGTTGGTTTAAGAAATTATATTGAGACCGGTACAAAAATAGATGCAAATATAAGTAAAGAGCTTCTAGAGAACTTATTTTATAAATCAGCCCCTCTTCATGATGGTGCTGTTATAATAGGAGAAGGAACTGTAAAAGCAGCTGGATGTTTATTAAATTTATCAAATAAACCAAGTATTAATCCAAAATTAGGAACTAGACATAGAGCAGCAATAGGAGTTACTGAAGAATCTGATGCTTTAGTAATTGTCGTATCAGAAGAAAGTGGTGTAATTTCATTAGCACAGGATGGTGAACT
>JBEPXG010000212.1:0-3020 GCA_041642015.1 Halanaerobiales bacterium | reverse complement strand
AAGATATTTAGATAAATCTAAACTTAGAGAGATACTTTTTAAAGAGTTTACAGCAAAGAAAAAATCTGATATATTTTCTTAAATAGTCATATATTATAATTAAAGAGGGAATTTATTATGAATGATTTCTATAACAGATATAAAATATTAATAATAGCTGTAATGATTGCAGCTGTATTATGGTTATATGTAAACTATCAAGAAGGAAATTTGCGGGATAATTTGAGCTTAAGCAATAATCAATTTCGTTTAGAAATAAAATATGAAAACCTTGCAGAGAATTTTATTGTTTTAGACATTTCAGAGGAGTCTGTCTTGATTGAACCAGAGGGTTACAGGTTTTTTAATACTTATAGTAAAGAAGACTTTGAAGCATATATTGATTTAAGTGAAGTACAGGTTGGTGATAATATTAGGATAATAAATATACGTACTCCTCAGGGTGTAAGAATAAATGTAAAAGAACCTCCTTATGTTAGAGTAACGATAACTTCATATAAAGAGGGAAATCAAGAAACACAAACAGAACAAAGCGATCAAAACTAAAAAAGATAATTATATATTTTAAATAGAGGTGAAATTAATGGGACAGATATTTGGAACAGATGGTGTAAGAGGGGTAGCAAATGAGGAACTAACTCCTGAATTATCCTTAAAATTAGGAAAAGCAGGAGGAGTATTTTTAAAAAATAATAGCAGTAAATCAGAAAATTTTTTTGTGTTAATTGGTAAAGATACAAGAATTTCTGGTAATATGTTAGAATCAGCTTTAATAGCTGGTTTTAATTCAGTTGGTGTGAATGTAATTAAATTAGGAATAGTATCTACACCAGCAGTCTCTTATCTTACCAATAATACAGATGCAATCGGTGGAGTTATGATATCGGCTTCACACAATCCAATAGAAGATAATGGAATCAAGTTTTTCAATAAAGATGGATTTAAATTAACTGATGAACAAGAACTTACAATTGAAGAATATATTTTAGATAAAAAAGAGATTTTTAAACCAATTGGAACTGATGTAGGAGATATTATAAAAAGAGAAAAACTGTTAAAACAGTATGAAGACTATCTTTTAGATATAATTGATGTTTCATTTGAGGGTTTTAAAATAGTATTAGACTGTGCTAATGGAGCAGCATATGATATAGCTCCAAGAGTATTTAAAAAATTAAATGCAGAAGTTATAGCAATTAATAATCATGCAAATGGGCATGAAATCAATCTTGATTGTGGTTCTACAAAACCTTCTACAGTTTTAGAGGAAGTAAAAAAACATAATGCTGATATAGGTATTGCATATGATGGAGATGCTGACCGTCTAATTATGGTAGATGAGTTAGGAAATATAATTGATGGAGATCAAATCATGGCATTATTAGCTTTAAATATGAAAAAAGAAGATAAATTAAATAAAAATACTTTAGTAACTACAAGATATACTAATTTAGGTTTAGATGAACTATTAAATGATAAAGGAATCAAAGTTGAAAAAGCTCAAAATGGTGACCGCTATGTATTACAAAAACTTCTTGAAAGAGATTATAATCTTGGTGGAGAAAAATCTGGTCATATTATCATGTTAGATTATAATAAAACAGGAGATGGAATCTTAACATCATTAAAAGTTTGTGAATACTTAAAGAAAAATGATCTTAAGTTAAGTTATATTAATAAGTTATTCAAACCTTGGCCACAAGAATTAATAAATATAAAAGTAAAAAACAAATCTGGATTAGAAAATAATAAAAGGATTAATTCCATAATAAAAGAAATAGAAGAAGACTATAGTAATCAAGGTAGAGTATTTGTTAGAGCTTCGGGTACAGAACCAGTTGTAAGGGTAATGTTAGAAGCTAAAAATGAAGATATGATAAAAAAATGGGAAGGGAGGGTAACAAAAATAATAAAAGAAGAACTAAACTAAAAATAGGAGGTGAAATCAATTATAATATAATAAAAGCGCCTGGGCTTTTAAAAAAAGCTGACGAGGTGGAAAGTAATCGAACAATCGGCGGATCTTTCCAGGTTTTAGTATTAAACCTAAACTGATTTTACAAATCCAGTAAGCAATTATTGGGACAAAAAGATCAGAAATACTTAATATTTAACTAAAATAATTAAATTAAAAAATAATGAAATTAATATAAATTCAATGGAGGTAAATATATATGTGTGGTATTGTAGGTTATGTAGGAAATAATAAAGCAGCATCAATTTTATACGATGGATTAAAAAAATTAGAATATAGAGGATATGATTCTTCCGGAATAGCAGTTAATGATGGGTTGAATATCGATGTAGTAAAGAAAAAAGGTAAAATAGAATTTTTAAAAGAAAGTATTAAAGATGATATAAATGGTGGTACAGTTGGGATAGGTCATACTAGGTGGGCAACACATGGAAAGCCATCAGATTTTAATTCTCATCCACATAGTGACTGTAATAATAATTTTGTAATTGCTCACAATGGTATAATTGAAAACTTTCAAGAAATAAAAAGGAAATTAATAGATAAAGGACATAAATTTAAATCAGAAACAGACACAGAAGTAATTGCTCATCTTATTGAGAACAACTATAAAGGTGATGTTTTAGAGGCATTAAGATTAACAATTGAAGAACTAGAAGGTTCATATGCTTTAACTATTCTAACTAAACATGAACCTGGGAAAATATTTGTTGCAAGAAAGGACAGTCCATTAATAATTGGATTAGGAGATGATGCAAACTATATTGCATCTGACATCCCTGCCTTTTTAGAAAAAACAAAAGACTTTTATATTCTAGAAGATGGAGAGTTTGCTGTAATTAATAAAGACAGTGTTGAACTTTTTGATTTCCAATTAGAAAAAATCAATAAAGATGTCTACCATGTTGATTGGGATCCCGAAATGGCAGAAAAACAGGGTTATGACCATTATATGTTAAAAGAAATTTATGAACAACCTGATGCTGTAAGAAGATTAATGGCAAATCGTGTAACTCCAGAAGGTATTGAATTAAATGAGCTTAAT